>CAYTYG010000153.1:0-4381 GCA_964441515.1 uncultured Treponema sp. | reverse complement strand
GATCATGTCGTGTTGTGGGGCGACGGCAGCCCCCGCAGGGAGTTCCTGTACAGCGAGGACCTGGCGGACGCCGCGGTGTTCCTGATGGAGCGCCGGGACGCCTCCGATATCGGCGAGTTCGTCAATGTCGGTTCGGGGACGGATCTCACCATAGCGGAGCTTGCCGAAAAGGTGCGCGCCGTGGTGTACGCCGACGTCCCGGGGCGGAGCTGCGTGATCGAGTGGGACACCTCGAAGCCGAACGGCACTCCGCGAAAGCTGCTAGACTGTTCCCGCCTCGAAAGCCTGGGCTGGAAGTACAAGACGGAATTGTCCGACGGGCTTCGCGCCGCGTACGGGGATTTCCTGGCGACCCGCGAAAAAGCAGTTGAAACAATGTAAGATAGTATACGGAGGGGTTCGGATGCGATTGTCGGTATGCGTACCGGTTTATTACGGCGAGGCGACCATCGAACGTTTGGTGGAAACGCTCGGCGAAGAGTACAAGGACTTCGACCTGGAAATAGTGCTGGTGAACGACGGGAGCAAGGACGGAAGCGGCCGAATCATCCGGAGGCTTTCCGAAGAACTCGACTATGTCACGGCGATAGATTTGGGCCGTAATTTCGGGGAGCACAACGCCGTGCTATGCGCTCTCAACTATTGTACGGGCGACTACGCTGCGATCATCGACGACGACTTTCAAAACCCTCCCGCGGAGATTCGGAAACTCCTGGAGGAATCCCGGAAAGGGTTCGATGTTGTGTATTCGAAATACGCGGTCAAAAAACACCATCCTCTGCGGAATCTCGGCAGCAAATTCAACGACATCATGGCTACCTGGCTTATGCGTAAACCCAAGAACCTGTACTTAAGCTCGTTTAAACTGATAAGCAGAAGGATCATCGACGAGATCGTAAAGTATAAAGGTCCTTTTCCGTATATCGACGGTTTGATATTGCGGGTTACGGACAATGTTTCTTCCGTTTTTGTTGAGCACGAAACCCGGAAAATCGGACGGTCCAATTACACTCTTGGCAAGCTTGTTGCGCTATGGTTGAACATGTTCGTGAATTTCTCCATACGCCCCATGCGCGTAATCAGCGTAGTTGGCTTTATCACGGCTATCTTCAGCTTCGGACTCGGCGTTTTTTTCGTCGTCGATAAGATGCTGCACCCTGATACGCCCATCGGCTGGGCTTCCTTGTCTACTCTGGTTGTTTTTATTGGCGGCATCCAGACCATGACTCTCGGCGTGATCGGGGAGTATATCGGCAAAAACTATCTTGACCAGAACGGGACGCCCCAATGGACGATACAAAACATCCGGACAGCAAGAAAACACTCTTAACCCAGATTCTCCATTTCAATGTTGTCGGCGCGGTCAACACCGGCGTAACCTACGTCTTTTACGCGGTCCTTATAACCCTGGGGATTAACCACTTGGTTGCGTTATGCCTTGAATACATATTGGGGATTTGTATCAGTTTTTTCCTTAATCAAAGGATCACCTTCCGGGCTTCCCGCGCGGGGACGGGCCGCCGTTTCCTGCGGATGCTGTGGTCGTATTCCGTTCTTCTGGCCGTCAATATAGGGTTGTTGTGGTGCCTCGTCGATTATTGGGGATTCAATAAACTCGTTTCCCAGCTTGCCGCCTTGGTCGTTGTGACGGGCTTGTCTTTTACGGTGCAAAAATTCTATGTATTCCGGAAGGAGACCCATCGTGGCGTACCCGCTTGACCTGCCCACCTACTCCGATCAGCGCGGAAGTCTGACTGTCATCGAAAAGATACTGCCCTTCGACGTCAAGCGCGTCTATTATATCTATGGTTGCGGGGGACAGGTCCGGGGAGGCCATAGGCACATTAAAACTATGCAAGGATTCGTCTGCCTTCACGGTAGTTGTGTAGTCGATTGGGATAACGGAAAGGAACAGAATTCCATTTTGCTGAATAAACCTTCGAAAATGTTGATGGTCCCGCCGGAGGATTGGCATGTCATGCGGGATTTCAGCCCCGACGCCGTTCTCCTGGTTCTTGCAAGCGATACATATGATGCGGCGGATTATATCGATGAAGGATACAAGCATGATTGAATACGAGAACCTGAAGAACCTGAACAAGCCCTTTTTCGAGGAATATAAGCGAGAGTTCGCCCGCGTTCTCGATTCGGGTTGGTATATTCTTGGGGAGGAAGTGGCGGCCTTTGAGCGGGAGTTCGCCGCCTACTGCGGAAGCGGGCACGCCGTCGGGCTCGCCAACGGCCTGGAAGCCCTCTATATAGCCTTGGAAGCCCTGGAGATACCTCCGGGGTCGGAGGTCATAGTCCCTTCGAACACTTACATCGCAACCATCCTGGCCGTTGTCCAGGCCGGGCTGGTCCCGGTCCCGGTAGAACCGGATATCGCCACCTACAATATCGATCCAGAGAAAATACGGCCGAGGATAACGGAAAGGACCAAGGCGGTTATGGCGGTCCATCTCTACGGCAAGGCATGCGACATGGATCCCATCGTGGACCTATGCAAGGAGTACGGCCTCTACTTGGTCGAGGATTGCGCCCAGGCTCATGGAACTCGATATCGGGGAAAGACGGTCGGTACCTTCGGGGATTTCGGGGCCTGGAGTTTCTACCCGACCAAGAACCTCGGCTGCCTGGGCGACGGGGGCGCGCTGACCACCGACAATCCTCGACTGGCGGAGAAAGCCAGGGTGCTAAGGAATTACGGCTCCCGGGTGAAATACCGAAACGAGGTGATCGGCTTGAACTCTCGTTTGGACGAGGTTCAGGCGGCTTTCCTCAGAGTGAAACTACGACATCTGGATGCTATTAACGAACACAAGCGAAACCTGGCTGAAGTATATTTTTCCAACCTAGGGCCGAAATATGTTTTGCCGGCCGTGAATGATGATTACTACGACATATACCATATCTTTAATATACGCCATAAGAACCGCGACGGCCTCAGATCCTGGCTCTTGGAGTATGGGGTGAAGACGGAGATTCATTATCCGATTTCGCCGAATAAGCAGGAAGCCATGAAAGGCATCCTGGAAGAGGCCTGCCCTGTTTCCGAGGAAATTCACGCCACGACCCTGAGCCTTCCCGTTTCTTTTAGCCATAGCGAAGACGACATCCTTGAGGTCTGCAAACTTCTCAATGCATGGGAGGGAGCGTGATAAAAGGTATAATTCTTGCCGGGGGCAAGGGGACTCGGTTATATCCCGCCACCTTGGCGGCGTCCAAACAGCTACTGCCGGTCTACGACAAGCCCATGATCTATTACCCCTTGTCGGTTTTATTGCTGGCGGGCATCCGGGAAATTCTAATAATCTCAACTCCGGAAGACACGCCCAGGTTCCGGGAGCTTCTGGGCGACGGAAAGCGCTGGGGAGTCCAACTGAGTTATACTGTTCAGGAACGGCCCGAGGGCTTGGCACAGGCGTTTATTCTTGGGGCGGATTTTATCGGTAGGGATTCGGTCTGTCTGATACTGGGCGACAACCTTTTTTTTGGTCAGGGTTTCACTCCTGTCCTCCAAGAAGCGGCGGCCGCCCGCAAGGGAGCGGTTATCTTCGGCTACAAAGTGTCGGACCCCGAACGCTTTGGGGTTGTGGAGCTGGACTCCGTCGGCCGCCCGGTGGCTCTGGTGGAGAAACCCAAGGTTCCGCGTTCCAATTACGCCGTTACGGGTCTCTATTTTTACGACAACGATGTAGTAGAAATTGCCCGCGGCCTGAAACCCTCCAGTCGGGAAGAGCTGGAGATAACCGACGTAAATAAGGTGTATCTCGCGCGCGGGGATCTGCGGGTGGAGCGCCGCGCCGATGACACGGGCGCTCAGAATGAGTTCCATGGCCTTGGAAATGCCCACAATGCGGGGCAGCCGCTGGGTGCCGCCGAAGCCGGGGGTAATGCCCAGACCCACTTCCGGCTGGCCGAACTTTGCCTTCTCGCTGGCGATGCGGATGTCGCAGGACATGCAAAGCTCGCAGCCGCCGCCCAGCGCGAAGCCGTTCACCGCGGCGATGACCGGCTTCTGCAGGTTCTCCAGCCTGAGAAAGACGCTGTTGCCCGCGTCGCCGAAGGCCTTGGCCTCCACCGCGCCGAAGTCGCGCATCTGGGCGATGTCGGCCCCCGCCACAAAGGAGCGGCCCGCTCCGGTGAGCACGACCACATAGATGTCGTCGTTTGTTTCAATGTCGTCCAGGGCCTTGCTTAAGTCGGACAATACCTCGCTGTTGAGGGCGTTGAGGGCTTCCGGCCGGTCGATGCTCAGAATCCCCACATGGCCCTGCTGTTCCAGTTTCACGTATGCCATGCGTCAATACCTCCTTAAAAAATGTTCTGATGAACGTTTCTGCAACACATTCAGTATATTCTTATTTCTAAAAAGGTTCAA
>CAYTYG010000152.1:2647-7534 GCA_964441515.1 uncultured Treponema sp. | reverse complement strand
GACGCCGCCTTTCAGGCCCACCCCTGGGAAGACGTCCGAAGCGGCGAGGTAATCATAAATTGAGCGAAGACGTTTGTCATTGAGCATCGACTCTCTAAAATCATCGAGTCCCATACCGCCCGAAAACCACCGTGCAGGGATAATCATGCAAAGGAATCTGGGTTCGAGTGCTTTTGCCTGCTGGATGAATTGATTGTAGATCGGGCGCGCTTGTGTGCCGTATCCCTCCGTGTTGAGCTGATACGGCGGATTCCCGATGATGACGTCGAACTGCATATAGCCCCCAAAGAGCTCGGATATCCGAGTCTTGATGTCGTCGGTATGAATGAAGGCGTAGGCATGGCTTTCCAGGTCTACGCCTCGGTCAAAGGTCTGGCTACTCGCGCCGCAATACGCGCACTTGCCATCCTGCCATTCATGCTCAAGTCGCTCGAACCAGATATTCCCCTCATCTCTATTGAACGATTTCGCGATCGAATGTTTACCATCGGCATGCTTGGAGCAATAGAGGCTGCGCCGCGCCAGGAGGCTCGTAAGCTTGGTGATTCCGATGCCGAAGACCTGCTTGGTCAGGATGTGATCGACGCGTTCCCCGAGATCCGGTATCTCCTCCGCCAAGCCCTTGGTCAGGCGGCTGGTTATCTCGCGCAGGAAGACGCCCGACTTGGCGCAGGGGTCCAGGAACTTGACCGAGCTGTCCTTCCAGATGTCGGCGCCCTTGCGGTCGGCCGCCCAGGCCTCGGCGAGGGTATCCAGCATCTTGCCGGCGAACTGGGGCGGGGTGAAGACTTCGTCGTTGGAAAGATTGGCGATGCAGGTTAGGACATCCGGATTGCGGCCCCGCAGGGAAAAACCGGCTTGCGCGCTCATGGCAACTCCTGGTTCACGCGGAGACGCGGAGACGCGGAGGGGGAAAGAAAGAGCAGGATATGTACGAAACTCGGTCTTCTCACAGTCGCCCCCGTTACGTCATCCATTTCCATACTATCTTCCTCCGCGTTCTCCGCGCCCCCGCGTGAGTCTATTCATACGCCATCCCGCCTAAACTTGGTTCACGCGGAGACGCGGGGACGCGGAGGGAGGAAGCTGGTTGACTATACGCTGGAGCCCCTCCTTGATCGTCGCGGCCCCGAAGTTGATGAGCAGGCCGACGCGCAAATCCATTAGTCGGAGATAGGTAAGGACCTGCTTGCCGTGTACTGGCGCGATTTTTTCCACCGACTTGAGTTCGACTACTACGCGTCCTTCAACAAGAAGGTCAATGCGAAAACCTTCCTCGAAGACCATACCATCATACTCAAACCGAATAACTTTTTGCCTCTCAATATGGAGTCCCTGCCGCTCCAATGCTCGGGCCAGCACTATTTCATAGACCGACTCCAGCAAGCCTGGCCCCAAGTCCCTGTGGATCTTGAGCGATGCCTCTACAATCGCCCCCGTGATGTCATCCAATTCCATACAATCTACCTCCGCGCTCACCGCGTCTCCGCGTGAGCATCTTCATGCATTGCGGCGGCAAGCTCGCCTATCGTCGCAGGCGGATAGGTCGTGATGGGAGTGAAGATCTCATGCTTCCCAAGGTCGGAAAACAGACTGTCCTCTTCGCCGAAAGCCGCCCTCTGAGCGAGGGAATCGAAGCGGAAGTCGCGCCGCTGGAAGCGGCCCTTGCCCAGGTAGCCCCACTCGGCGAATGTGATGGGCTTGCCGTTCTGGGTGCGCATGGTCAGGGCGTCGCCGTGCACGAGGTTCTGGGACAGCACGTGGAACGCGGCTCGATACAGGTCGTCCGTTTCGTCCAGGGTTAGGTAGTCGGCAAGGATCTCCAGCATGTTGGCCCGGCACTCGGCGATGTTGTCCGGCAGAAGCTCGATGCCGTAGATGCACATGAGGCCGAACAGGGCGTAGTGCCGCCTCTCGAAGTCGGACTTTCCGTACTTGAGCTGGACGGCGGCCAGCTTCCGGCGCAGGACTTGCACAAGAAAGTTTCCGCTCCCGCAGGCCGGCTCCAGGAAGCGCGAGTCGATCCGCTCGGTCTCTTCCTTGACCAGATCGAGCATGGCCTCGACCATCCACGGGGGCGTGAAGACCTCCCCGTGGTCGGCGACCCGTTGCTTGGACTTAACCAGGTTCCCGGATGAAGAGTTGATATCCCGCTCGGACAAATCCTTTTTTGCTGCCATTTCCCCTCGATAATATGGGAGGCCGGAAATACGGAAGACTTATATTACCATAAAAAAGGATTTTGGACTCACTCTAGCGTTCCGGGACGCCCGCAAGCGGGGCCGGAGGCTAATCCGCCGTTGACTAAAAAAAAGCGCGGCCGCCTCCCGCCGCGATCGTAGGAAGGCGCCCGCGCCCGGAAGTCCGTCGTCCGTTACCGCGTCGCGGCGATGCCCCAGGGGCCGTTTCCGGCCGCCAGGGGGCTGCCGTCCAGGGGGGTGAGCACTCCCCCCGATCCGACCGAGAAGAGCGACAGGGTGTCATTGTCATTGTTCGCGACGTACACATAGGATCCGTCCGGGGTGACCGCGGCGCGCTGGGGGGATCGCCCGGTCGCGTAGGTCCCTACAAGGGTCAGCACGCCGTCCGAGCCGATCGCGTACGAGGCGACCTTGAATTCGGCAACAAGGACCACGTAAAGGTTCCTACCGTCCGGACTGATGGTAACCGTCGTCGGCCACCGGCCCGTGTCGTATACGGCGGACTCGCTCAGGGCGCCGTCCGAGCCGATGGAGTAGACGGACAGCTTGCCGTTGCTCGCGCCAAGGTCCACGTTGTTTGTCACGTAGAGAAACCGGCCGTCCGAGTCCATCGCGATACCCTCGGGGGCGTCCTCGGTGGCTATCGTCCCCGGGAAGCCGGCGGTGACGAGAGCCGAAAGTCCCCCATCGTCCGAGTCGACGGCGAAGGCTTGCACCGTATCGTCGCCCCGGTTGGCCAGGTAGACGTACCGTCCGTTCGGGCTTACGGCAATCCCGTACGGATTGACGCCGGTATCGTAATACCGCTCGTTGGATAGGGTTCCGTCCGAGCCGACTTCCAGGACGGACACGCGATCTTGGTAAAAGCTCGTTATATAGAGGTACCGACCGTCCGGACTTGAGACTATCCCGTCCGGCTGTCCGGGCGAATAGAGGAGGGTGGAAAACCCGATCTGGGTCAGGTCGCCCATGGGGCCTATCGCGTAGGTGTAGATGCGGCCCGAATTGTACCCCAGGACGAAAAGATACTTCCCGTTCGGGGAGAGGGCCATTTCCCTCGGGTGCACGCCCGTGGGTATGGTCCCGTTCGCGGTGGCCGTCAGGGTTCCGTCCTCGCCCACGGAATAGGCGCTCAGGGTGTTGTCAAAGAAGTTGGATACATAGAGATACGTAGGCGATTTAGGGATGGCGGCCCCGGTCGCCCCTCCCCCGAATACGGAGGGAGGCGGCCTCGTTCTGTTTTCAACCTGTCGTCCGCGGTCTGTCGACTGTCGTCAGTAGAGCCGCCAGAAATAGACGGCCCCCGCGTAGGCGCTGTCCCCGAAGGCGCCGATCATGGCGTACTCCCCGTCCAGGGCCATCGAGAAGCCGAAGCAGTCCCCGGCCGCCCCGTCGGGGGCGGTGATTTTGGCCTGGAGCGGCCAGTCCGATCCGGAGAGCCGGTAGAAGTACGCGGACCCGGATTCCGTTCCCCTGTCGCAGTCGTAGGGAGCCCCGACAAGGAGGTTCTCCCCCTCTATCGCCACAGCCCGGCCGAAGTAGTCCTCCGCCGCCCCGTCGGCGGCGGCAAGTTTCGCGGCGTACTCGCCTGAATCCGTCCACCCCGACACGGGCCGTCGGAAGACGTAGGCGCAGCCGGCGTTACCGTCGGCCGCCCAGGCCCCGACCGCGGCGTACTCGCCGTCCAGGGCCACGGCGGCGCCCATGCGGTCGTCGTTGGTTCCGTCCCAGGCGGTGAGCTTGGCGGCCTGCGTCCAGGCGGAGCCGGAGCGTCGGAAGACGTAGGCGGAGTTCTCGTAGGCGCCGACGCGGGGGGCCCCTATGAGGGCGTACTCGCCGGAGAGGGCCACGGAGTAGCCGAATTGCCCGCTTGCCCTCCCGTCCGAGGCGGCGAGCTTTGCCGCGTAGGCGCTTGTGTCCGCCCACCCCGACTCCGGCTTCCGGAAGACGTAGGCGGCTCCCGAGTTGTCCCAGGCTCCCGCCGCCACGTAAGCCCCGACCAAAGCGTACTCGCCGTCCAGGGCCACGGAGTAGCCGAAACGGTCCCCGGCGGCCCCGTCGGAGGCGGTGAGCTTGGCGACCTGCGCCCAGCCGGAATCGGAGCGCTGAAAGACGTAGGCGGCGCCGGAGCCCGTTCCCCGCTCGTCTTCCTGATAGGCCCCGACGATAGCGCAGTCGCCGGAGACGGCCACCGAACAGCCGAAATAGTCTTCGGCCTCGCCGTCGGAAGCGGTCAACTTGGCGGCCTGGGTCCAGCCGGAGCCGGATCTCCGGTAGACGAAGGCGGAGCCGGAATCCGTTCCCTTGTCGTCGTCCTCGTAGGCCCCGACGATAGCGTATTCCCCGTCCAGGGCCACGGAATCCCCAAAATGATCGAGATCGTTCCTGTCGGAGGGGTGAAACTTGTCCAGGGAAAGGGGGTAGGCAGCCTCGTCGTTCACCGGGCTCGAACAGGCCGCGAGCAGGACAGCCGCGGCCAGGCCGCCGGAAAGAAATATGGTTCGAATAGCGCGCATTTTCACCTCTATGCGGGTTTACCGCGGATCGGATCGCCGGGACCGGGATACAAGCGCCCGGCTGCTTTACTAGAGCATTAGGCCTACTCGATAAGGATCTCGACCGGGGTCGATACCTTCGCGACTGTGTCGTCGCCGTTGCCCAATTGGCCTTTCCAATTGTCCCCCAT
>CAYTYG010000152.1:0-2637 GCA_964441515.1 uncultured Treponema sp. | reverse complement strand
AAAGGGTTCCGTCGGACTTGACGACCATGGAGTATGCATTCCCGGCGGATGCGGCCGCGATCAGGCCGTCCACCAAGATCCGGGTCGGAGAGTAGAAAGTATCCTCGACATTGTTCCCCAGCTGCCCGCTCCTACCCTCTCCCAATCCCCAGAGGGAGCCGTCGGTCGCGCGGAACAGCGTATGGCAACCGCCCGCGTATACGGCGGCGACGCCGCCGTCCTTGATCCTATAGGGGTTCACCCGAGCGTCTCCCGAGATATAGCTCCCGATCTGACCGTATTTATTGCTACCCATCCCCCAGAGAGATCCGTCCGACCGAAGGAAGACCGTGTGGCACCCTCCCGCGGCCACGGCTACCACGTCTTCGACGGCGACTCCATTTACCATGACCTGGATCAGGGTAGAGCTGTTCGTCGTGGTGCCGTTTCCCAGCTGGCCGTAGTAATTCCAGCCCGTGACCCAGAGAGTACCGTCCGTTTTCAGGATCGCCAGGTGGTTGTCGCCCATGTCCGCCGAAGCCACGCCGCCCTCGAGAAGACAGGTGAAGCTGGATTGACTCGGCGTCGTAGCGCTGCCCAGCTGGCCATAGTTATTTAGCCCGGCAGTCCAAAGCGAGCCGTCGGTTTTCAGGACCGCGGTGCATTGGTGTCCCGAGAACACGGCGGCCGCGTCGTCCATGACCCGTACCGGCGTACTGTTGTCGTCATACGGGGAGCCGGCGCCGATTTCCCCAGAGCCATTGCTCCCCATGCCCCAGAGGGACCCGTCGGTCTGGATGAACATGGTGTGACCCTGGCCCGCGCTCACCGAGTCCACGCCGTCCATGACCTTCACGGGGCGGAAGCGGTCTTCCGTCGTGCCGTCGCCAAGCTGACCGTTAAAATTGAGGCCCGTGCCCCAGAGGCTGCCGTCCGACATAAGGATCATGGTATGCAGATAGCCCGCGGATACCTGCTTTACCCCGGAAGCCGCCGGGATCTCCGACGACGGGGAAGAGCAGCCGGCCAGGGCCGCTGCGAAAACCAGGGCCGCGGCGCAGGCAAGGGCCGCGAGGGGAATCGGAAAGGCCGCGGCGGCTTTCCTGGAGGCGCCGCGAGGGGGCCTGGGATCTGTTCTCGGGAATGGGTTGAGTTTCATGGTTCCTCCATAAGTTTTTTATACTTTTTTAAATGGGCGTCCCGGACGGCGAACGGCGGGTTGCCGCGCGGTACTCGCCGGGGTCCGGGGATCTACGTGGAAGGACTGTACTGTACCGGATCATCCGAAACAACAATAAGCGGGTATGGTTTTTGTATGAGACGCCGGCTCATACAAAAGTACAAGCCGGGAAATGCCGGTTTGGGAGCGCCGGTCGGCTAGCGGTAGCGCCGGTCGGCTAGCGGTAGCGCCGGTCGGCTAGCGGTAGCGCCGACGATACTCCCACATGAGGAGCCCCGCGGCCACGGATACGTTCAGGGACTCCACGTTCCCCCGTTGGGGTATGGAAAGGGCGCCGTCGCAGGTTTCCTTGAGCAGGCGGGATACTCCGTACCCCTCGCTCCCCAGGACTATGGCCGTTCGCGCGGGAAGCTCGGCCTGGCCTATGTCCTGGCCGGCCATGTCCGCTGCGTAGCCCCAGAAGCCGTTCTCCTGCAGCAGCGTGAGGGCGCGCACCAGGTTCGGCACCACGGCCACGGGAACCCAGGCCACGGCCCCCGCGGAGGACCTCGCCACGGTGTCCGTGTCCCGGGCGGCCCGGCGTTCGGGCACGACCACCAGGTCCGCCCCGAAGACGTCCGCGGAGCGCAGGATGGCGCCGTAGTTGTGGGGGTCCGTAACATGGTCCAGGAGGAGGACCAGGGACTGGGGCTGCGCCAGCCGGTCAAGGAATTCCTCCAGGTCCGTGTCCGAGGCCGCCGGGGCGTCCCGTTCCAGGGCCAGGACCACGCCGCGGTTGTCCGGGGCCGAGGAGTCCAGTTCCGCGGGCTTGGCGCGCTCGATCCGAACTCCGGTCTTCTCCGCGAGCTCCAGGATGCGCTTAACCCGCGGCCCCGTTCCGGAAACCCGGAGGCAGCCTTGCACCCCCCCGCGCTTGAGGGCCTCTTCGATGGCGTGGAATCCCGTGATGTACCGCATGGAGTCAGGATACAATGCCCCGCGGCACGGCGCAACCGTCCGCACCGTTGCCGGACACGGAAAATAGCGGAGACCCGGAACTATGCCCCGCGTCGGTTCTGAACCGGTAATGCCCCATTTTAGGCCAGAATGGGAGCCATGCTCCCATTCTGCATCGTCATGCCCCTTAGGGCATGACGGTGTATTCCTGGACGATCTGTATGGCGTTTTCCACGGTGCTCGATCCGGAGACCTCGTTGGCCGCGGCCACGGCGGCGTCGATGGCCTGCTTGGTGTTCGCCACTCCGTGGAGGGTCACGACCTCTCCTTTGACGTCGGCCTCCAGGAAGTGGATGGGGATTTCCTTGTCGAACAGGATGGCCGTGACGATCTTTTGCCCCAGGGAAAGCTCCCGCAGCCTCTGGCCGCACCGGGACTCCACATCCTTCGTGATCGTGAGCAGCCGGTATTGGTTTATGATCTGCGCCACCGTGGCGGGATGCTCCAGGCCCGTGTTCAGCACCATGTCGTAGTTTACGGGA
>CAYTYG010000151.1:0-7548 GCA_964441515.1 uncultured Treponema sp. | reverse complement strand
TTCGGGGTGCCCTTGAAGATCGCAACGGGGCTGGGGATGACCAGCATCCTGTCCGGGTACGCGAAGCCCATGGGCGCCCCGAGCTTGATCTTGTCTATGGTGATGTAGTCCACGCCCAGGCACGCGGAGATGTCGCCGGACGCCGTGTCGTCCACGACTTGGCCGGATCCCTGTCCCATCTTGGCGCCGTTCGCCTTGAGCTTCTCGATGTACTCCCACCCCAGGTTCTCCACGATCATCCCGACGGACACCATGGAAGTCCCCGAGAGGGCGGGGTTGGCGATGGCGAACCCGTCCTTGAACGCGGGGCCCAGGAGGTCGTTCCAGGACTTGGGCGGCGTCTTGATCCGGTTGACGTTGTAGGTGATGCCCAACGTGCCCAGGCGCGCGGGGGTGAACTCGTAGTCCGGGTCGTTTAGGGGGCTGACGACGTGCTTAGCCTCCGGGGACTCGTATTTTTGGAGCACCCCTTCCCGCTTCAGGGCGTAGAAGTCCGGAACCTCCGAGGTCCACAGGACGTCGACCATGAGCTGTCCGGATTGCCGCTCCGCGGCGATCTTGGCCATGATCTTGCCGGCCCCCGCGGAATAGTAGTCGAACTGGATGTTGGGGTACTTCTTGACGAAGGCGTCCCGGAGCTCCCCGATGAGGACTTCCTTCATCGACGTATAGACCATCAGCTTTTCCTTCTTCTGGGAGAAAGCGGGTACGGCCGCCAGCAGGGCGAACGCGACCAGAAGGCAGAACGTTTTTCTCATACGCACCTCCTTGACTAGGCTCGATTCGGGGAAGGGCCTTCTCGGCCGTTTCCCCCGTGTCTGGGACGAGTTTTTATACCGATTCCGGAAGTCCGCAACGGGTACTTTGGTACTATCGACGGGCGAATTCCGTTTGCGGAGGCACCGGCCGGCGTGGGCCGGCCGCATGCCCTCAGGATTTCCGTTCCGTCGGGAGGCTGAGCCCCGCGCGCTCCACCAGGAGGGTGGCGGAGACCCTGTCCTGTACGCCGATCCGGGCGTACACGGAGTGGAGGTAGTTCTTGACGGTCTGTTCCCGGAGGTCGAGGAGCTGCGCTATCTCCTTGTTGCTCTTGCCGGAGGCCATGAGCAGAAGGATGCGGCGCTCCCGGGGGCTCAAGGCCCCGAACCAGGACGGAGGGCGTCCCTCGGGGAAGATCGCCGGGACGGCGCGTCCGGATCTTTTCCGTCTCCCCACCCAGAATACTCCCGATCCGAGGACCAGGGCGGCGGCCCCAAGGAGCTGGGGGGCGGGAAAGACGCCCCGCCGCGTCTGGGGGAGGATGGAGACCAATATCCATTCCCGGTCCGGTACTTTCGAGAAGACGATCAGGATGCGCCGGCCCTCCCGGACCGACTCCCCGCTCCCGGCGGCGTCGCCCCTCTCCCTCCTGCGAAGGATGTCCTCCATGCCCGGGGCTATCTCCGCGGCCCTGCGGCCTATCATCGCGGGATCCGGGGCCGCCAGTACGAGGCCCCGGCCGTCCACGAGGACGGTGAAATCCGCCTTGGGCGCCTGTCCGTCGGACTCGTCCCACGCGGATCCCGTCACGGTCCGCTCCAGCCGGTCCGGGTCCAGGATCAGTACCAGGACGCCGATGGGCTTCCCGGTGTAAAGGTTCTTCACCAGCCGGGCGCAGAGCAGGGCGGGGAAACGGGGCGCCCTATCCGTCTCTCCCGCCCGGGGGAAGGGGATGGCGTCCCATACGGCTTTACCCGCCCCTTCGAGGGCCGGGGCCAGGATGGCCTGGCGTATGGGCCTGCGGACATCCCGGGTCAGGGAGTCCGTCATGGTGAGGGGTATGCGGTCCCCCTCGTCGGCGTCGAAGAACACGGCGTCGTCCAGCTCCGGAAGGGCGTCGTGGATGCCCTCCAGGTAATCGGAGAAGACCCCGTTCCAGGGATGCGTGTTGTACTTGTCCTCCGCTGCGCCGTACTGCGCCAGCGCCAGGTTCAGGGACGGGTTGGCGATGAACTGATAGCTGAAGGCTTCCGCCGTGCTGGCCAGCTCCCCGGCCCGGCGGGCGCGCATGGCCAGGATGCGGGCGGCGTAGTCGGCGGGCCGTTCCGTCTCGGTCTTGCCGTTGGGGGGCGCCGGCGCGTTCGCTTCCGCCGCGGGCGCTTGAACCGCGGGGACCGGGGGGCCGGGATCGGGCGTGGGCGGAAGATTCCCGGAGAAAATAGGCAGCGCCAAAAGTGTTAGGATGCCTCCCGCAATAAACGATCCCCGGTTCATCTCACCCGCGGACCCTTTCGTAGGCTTCCCGGGCCTCCCGGAAGCGCCGGGCGTCTCCGCCGGGGCCGTCCGGGTGGTAGCGGCGGGACAGGCGCCTCCAGGCGCGGCGTATCTCGTCCTTGTCCGATTCCGGGGGGATGCCCAGGATGTCCCATGGATCGCGGTAATCCGGGAAGAACTTCTTCCGAGCCTTCCGTACCGTCGGGTCGGGCACGCCGAGGGCCGCGAGACGGGAGGAGGCGGCCAGTTCCTCCTCCGGGGGCAGGTCCGACCGAGCCAACGCGAGGAGGGCGAAGAAGAACTCCGCCCCCGCGGGCCGGAGGACACGGGCCGCCCGGGCGTCGAAGGCCGCGGCCAGGAGGGCGAAGGAGAGCCCGGCCTCCCCCCCGGAATACGAGGTCAGGATGGCCCGGGCCGTCCACTCCGAGTAGCTCTTCTGCAGGGTTTCGAGATTCCGGGCGGCCTGCGCCGCGGCGGCGGGCGGTATCCCCAGGCGCCGGGCCTCCAGGGCGGCTATGCCGGCGAACAGGGCCATCCCGGGTTCGGGCTCGTCGAAGGGGGCGGGAGCGGTTGCGGGGTTCGCCAGGTGGGCGGCCAGCTCGGATTTGAAACGCTGGGATCGGAATATCTCCGCCCCCATGATTCCCAGGATGGCCCCGGCGGGGGCCCCGTAGAATCCCGCCAGGGCCGCGCCCGCCAGGGCGCCCAGCGCGGCGGGAGCCCCGCGCCGGGCGAGCTCAATCGGAAGCATGCACGCCGAGCCTTCCCGCCGCCAGCAGGGACGCGACCAGGAGGATCGCTAGGAGGACCACCCAGGCGGCCATGGCTCCCGGGGGCGGGAGGCCGGCGAACAACCGTGCCAGGACATGCTGACCCGCGCGGTTTCCCGCTTCCAGGGGCACGGAGGCCAGGAAGGTCAGGAGGGGGAGGGTGAGGATCAACCTGAGCTGACCGGGCTCCTCGTCCCGCCGGAATCGGGCACCCATGGCGGTGCCCAACAGCGCCAGGGCCACCAGGACGAAGGGAATGGAAATTCTGAGGGCCGTCTCCAGCCGGTAGGGCGAGGAGTCCCACCCGTACCGTTCCGCGATCCGGGAGCCCTCCAGGAGGGTCGAGAAGGGCACGCTCAGGGTTTCCTCCCGGAGCGTCAGGAGCGTCGAGAGGCTCTCGAAGTCCAGGGGAACTTCCAGGACGGCCTGGCCGGCGGGTCCCGGGCTTCCCGCCAGGTACTCGGGAAGGGTGGCCTCCCGGGGTGCGTTCCGTTCCACCCTGCGTAGGGAGACGGTGCTCGACCGCGCGGCATCCTTCCGGGATTCGCCGCCCGGGATTCCCCGGAGCTGGGCGTAGGGCGCCCGTACGTGAAGAGCCGGCCCCCGCGCGTCCGCCCGGAGGTACTCGAACTCCTCGAAGTACAGGAAGGAGCCCGCACGAGCAACCCGGGAGGCGAAGAGGACGTGGTCGGAGTCCTCCAAGGAGATTCGGACCGCGAAGGCGTCCGCGCTCCTTCCCGCGAAGGCGCGGCGGTAATCGTCGGCGAAGAAGGTGGTTTCCGAAAGACGCTCAAGGCTTTCCTTCCGGTATCTCGAAATATCCGGATCCTTCGGGTTTTCCCGGGCGAGGTCCGTGAAGGCCCGGTAGGATCCCAGGTAATCCCCGGATTGTAGGAGGGAGTACGCGTGGGCCTTGCGCGCGTGAAATTCGGCCCGCGCCCGGTCCGCGGGGTCCTCCGAAAAGGAGGTGATCTTCTTCCAGGCGTCCGCCTGGAGAAGCCGGGCGTCCCTGCGGGAGGGGTCCAGGATGACGGCTTTCCCGGCGTACCAGTGCGCGCTGTAGTAGTCCCCCTCCTGGAAGTACCGGAGGGCCCTCCGGTAGAACTCGTAGGCGGAGGCGCCGGAATCCGGGGCGATCCGCTCCGGAGCGCGGACCTCCCCGGGGGCGGACCGCTGCCGTTCCGACTGCAGAAACGCCTTCTGTATCCTCTCGTTGAGGAGCTTGTAGGACGTCTCCGTGTTGTCTATGGCCCCGCAGAGCGCCACCCGCTCCTGGGCCCTGGGGATGTTCCCGGCCTTCAGGGCCTCCTCCGCCTCCTCCATGGCGTCGAGGAAGAGCGCGCTTAGGGATTCGTAGGATAGCTGGATTCTCCGCACCGACGGCAGGATCGTAAGCTCCAGGCCGGAGAAGAGCAGGGCGAGGACGAGGGCGGGGACCAGGACCGGGCGTACGAGCTGGGAGAACCGCAGGCCCCGCTCGGTGTGCAGGCTCATGGACGCGGCGCAGGCTGCGAACAGGAGGGGCGGCATCCAGGCTGCGAGCAGGGAGGCGGCCCGGGCCAGCTCCCACCGCAGGGCAAAGCGGCCTATGATGTTCGACCCTCGAAATTCCAGGAGGGCCAGGACGAAGGCGGCCGTGAAGCCCAGGAACACGGACACCGCGACGGCGGACCCCGCCCTGCGATCAGGCCCGGCCACGTCTTCTCCTCGTGTCCGCGCCCTCCAGGGGCGGTCGGAACAGGAAGTCCAGCAGGGTAAGGGAGAGCCCGCAGGCGCCGGACAGGATGCCCGCCATCATCGACGCGGGGAGCTTGAGACCCACCAGGTCCGCCAGACTGCGCAGGGAGGGGGATGTGAGGGCCCCGTGCAGGAAACCGAGGGACAGCAGGGCCGCACCCGCGGCCATGGCCCCGATCAGGGGCCAGCTGAACATGCGGGAGAGCGGCCACAATCCGCATAGGAGGAAGGCGATCCCGGTTGCGGCGGCCAGGGCAAGGGGCAGGCTCTCCCGGCCCAGGCCGAGGTACCATCTGCGGAAATCCCGTAGCTCGGGGACCGGGGAGACAGGGACGAGCCGCCTCGTGCCCGCCAGGGGGAGGGAAACCCTGCCGGCTATCAGCGCGCCCTTCTCCGGGGAATAAGCGCCCGAGGATGCCCAGGCCAGCCGGGGCTTTTCCCCTTCCTCCCGGACATAGACGATCCCGGAGGCCGTATCGCCGGAGGTTTCCCGAACGAAATATGGAAGGGCCGGCGCCGGGGCCTCGGTTTCCGGATTTTCCGCCGCGGGGGAAGAGCCGGATGGGATGGGAACTCCCCTGGAAAGCAGGACCCCTCCGCACAACAAGGCGAGGGAAAGGCCCCATAACAGGAAATACCCGCTTACCCTGCGGCGCAGCTTGCGGGTCGCCGCAAACCCGGCGTAATAGACGCTCACGGCTACCGCAAGAGGGACGGATTCCAAGGCGTATACTTTCCAGAGAACCGGGGAGAAGGGAGCCTTCCCCCGGGCGCTCTCCAGGAACGGACCGGATGCCAGGAGGAGGATGAAGAGAACCTCCATCGCGAGGAAACAGAGGAGAAAACGACCGAGAACGGAGATTCCGTTTTTCATCGGCGCTAACTCTAGCATGGCACTATCCCGTTGGCAAGTTCCGTGGTTCTGCACAGGAAGCGCCCGGGCGTACACAGGTTATCCACAATGTGGAATACAACTCGGGGGAAACCCTGCGGGCCGGAGGCGCCTTCCACTTGACGTTTGTACCGCTAAATTTTGGAGATAGACGGAAAATATGATAGTAATTCTATAAAAAGAAACAAATTAAAACATTTCTAAAATGCTGGGTTATTCGGCGGGCCACAATACGGAGCTTGCGGTAACGTCCGCCGGGAAGCGCCGGGAAATGAAAAAACTCTCAACAAGTTATGCACAAGGTTTCCCGTGCAGGGAATACCCGTAGTTCCTGACGCATTCAAGGAATGTCCCGGCTTCTTCGTCCCCCGAGGCCCGTCGGAGGCCGGCCCGGAGCCGAGAGACGGTCATGTCCAGGATGCGGGATTTCCCCTCCTCCTCCAACCCCAGCGCCCGGAGGAACGCAGACCGCGGGACGGCTTGTCCCAGCCTGTGGAGAAGGAGCTCCAGGGCACATCGTTGACCCTCCGGGAGGAGGAGATCGGTTTTCCGGCCCTGAAGGCGGCCTCGGGTGTAGTTGTAGATCTGTCCGCCCAGGCGGAAACGTATGCGCCAGAACCTGAGGGCCCGGGCCTCCAGTTCCTCCTGGGGCCAGGGCTCCCGAAGGTAGTCGGCGCAGCCCCCGGCCAGGGCGTCCGCTGCCAGGCAGGCCGGTCCGTAGGCGAAGACCGGGACCTCCTCGTTCAGGCCCGGATGCCCCTCCAGGAAGAGGCCGGCCGGAAGCACGGCCAGGTCATAGGAATTCCCCTCGGCGAGGCTTCGGGAAAAGAAAAAGGAGAGGGGACCGCCGGGCTCCCTCTCCCATTCCTGTATTTTCCGTTCGGGATCTACTATCAGGATTCTCAATCGGCCGCTAGCCCTTGTCGGTGCCCGCGTCTTCGGTCAGCATCTTGGCCTTCAGCTCCTCGAGCATGAGGTCCGCGCTCGCCCCGGAGGATTCGAGCTGGGCGAACTGCTTTTCCAGGGTGCCGTCCCGGGAGAGATCCTCGAGCTCCTGCGCGGCTTCCGCCCGGGCCTCCAGCTCGTCCACCTTCTTCGACATGCGGTCGAAGGTGTCGAAGGCGCTCTTGTTTCCGGACATGGTCGTGAGGGTCTTCTGGATCTTTTCCTGGGCTTCCGCGCGCTTGGCTCGGGCGATCAGTATGTTTTTCTTGCGGGACGCCTCGTCTATCCTGTTCTGGAGCTGCCTCAGGCTCTCTTTGAGTTTTTCCACCGAGGCCTTCTGGGCCTCCCACTGGGGCTTCAGCTGGAGGAAGTAGCCGTCGTACTCCTGCTTGCGCAGGAGGGCTTCCTTCGCGAGGTCGTCGCGGCCGGCCCGCACGGCAAGCATGGCCTTCTTCTCCCACTCGTCGCTCTGGCGCTTCTGCTCCGCGAGCTCCCGCTCGATTTTCTTCTCGTCCGCAATCGCCATGGCAACGGATTTCTTCGAATCCACCATCTGCTGGTTCATGTCCAGGAGCAGCTGGTTGAGCATCTTTTCCGGGTTTTCAGCCTTGGCGATCATGTCGTTTATATTGGACGAAACCACGGTCTTGAATCGGCTGAAGATTCCCATAGGGGTCCTCCTTAGTATCTCTTCCGTCAGACCCGGAATTTGCCGAGGACGGGGTAATGCTGGGCCAGGGCGAATCCGATGGCGTCCAGGGACGCCTCTAGCTCCGACTTTTCCATGGATCCGCTCTCCAGCGTGTCCACCAGGATCACGTCGCCGCCGTCCAGGGCGTAGGCCCCGTGGAGAAGGTCCGTCGCGTTGAGCCGGAGGAGCGTTTCGAAGAGCTCCGGCCTGTGCTCCTTGGGGATTTCCATCACCTTGGCCCGGATTACCACGACGGGATC
>CAYTYG010000150.1:0-7582 GCA_964441515.1 uncultured Treponema sp. | reverse complement strand
CGGGAACGCGGCGACCACTTTCCGGATCATCCGTTTGAAGCTCTCGGTCTGGATGTTCGTTATATCCTGGGACAAGCCCTCCACCTCGAAGCCGAGGGCGGCGGTGAAGTCCTCCTCGTTGCCGATCATGACGTCCACGTACTGGGCGATCTCGCGGTTGACCTCCATGGCGCGTTCCTTGCCTCCGTTCGCCTTCCAGAGGGAGGGCCGGTAGTTCAAGTCGTAGCTGACCATCGTGCCCGCTGCCTTGGCCGCCTTCATGGCCTCGACGATGAGGCCCGGCGTAGTCGAGGAGAGGGCCGCGAAGATGCCGCCGCAGTGGAACCAGCGGACGCCCTCGGCCTTGAAGATCCTGTCCCAGTCGAAGTCCCCGGCCTTTAGCTTGCTGGCCGCGGAGTTGGCCCGGTCGGAAACCCCCACCGCCCCGCGAAGGCCGAAGCCCCGCTCGGTGAAATTGAGGCCTATGCGGACTTCCCGGCCTATTCCGTCGTAGGGGAACCACTTCACGTGGCTCATGTCCACGCCGCCCTGGTAAAGGAGATCCTCGAGGAGGTATCCCACGTCGTTCTCGACCAGGGCTGTCAGGACGGAGGTCTCCATTCCGAAGCAGCGCTTCAGGCTGCGGGCTACGTTGTATTCCCCCCCGCCTTCCCAGACCCGGAAGGAACGCGCCGTCTTGATCCTGCCTTCGCCGGGGTCAAGGCGTATCATGATCTCGCCCAGCGAAATCTCGTCCCAGCGGCACGAGCCTTTCGCCTTAACCGGAATGACACTCATAACGACTCCTTGAAATCTAATATCTCAGCACAGTAGGCTCCTGGAATACTCTTGTCAAGGCTGGCGCCTCCGGAGTTCGTTTCCGAGCGGCTGCGGTTTTGACACGACAAGCCTATATCCGCTAGAATTTGAACTTGATGAAATCACGGAGGTTCCGATGGCGGATTGTGAATGTCTCCCGAAGTGCCCCTTTTTCAATGACCGAATGACCAATTACCCCGCGACCGCGCAGATGCTGAAGAATCAGTATTGCCTGGGGGACAACAAGGACTGCGCCCGGCACCAGGTGTTCCTGGCGGCGGGGGGCGAGAACGTGCCGGCAGACCTTTTCCCCTCCCAGACCAGCCGGGTTCCCGGCATCCTGGCGGCCCTGGGCAAGTAGCTCCCACGGCGGGGGCGGCAGAACGGGGACGACCGGCCAGCGGTCCCCGGATGGCCTAACAGGCTGCGGACATACTACGTAGGTAGTTTGTCCGCAGCTACCTTGCATCTGCAATTATACAGCATATCGCAAGTCGTACGGCACAATTGCGGAGGGTGCCGGCTCGCCCGTACTCTGGCGGGTAACCGACTTTGTCAGCAGCCTGCTAACGGGGCGTCGAAAACATGTTCAGGCATGTTTCCGACATCCTTCCAAAGCGGCAGCTTTCCCGGGGTATTCGCATCGCGGCCCTTCCGGGGTAGAATCCGAACATGGAACTGCGGAAGTATCGGGATTCCTTGATAGAACGGGCAGCCTCGGCCTTTTCCCGGGACCGGATGGACGAGGCGGAGTACGAGGCGTTCGTACTACGGATCCAGGAGGCGAGGGGAGAGGAGGAACTCCGGGCGGCCGAGGAGAGCGTCGCGCGTCTCCTGCCCGCTGTCCCCGGAGCGCCGGATCTCGCGGAAGAACGGTCCTTCCGCCTGAACATGGGAAACCTCCGGAGACGGGGAGACTGGGTGGACGCCCGCGCGTACAGGCTGGAAGGGAAGATGTCCAACTTCGAATTGGATTTCCTGGCCTACGCGGAGGTGGCGGAGTTTATGGTGACCCTGGATGTGGACCTGTCCATGTCCAACCTCCGCCTTCGCGTCCCCCCGGATTGGCGGGTGGAGGATCGCGTATCCTCCAGCACCGGGAGCAATTTCCTGGACCGCGGCCGTGCGGAGCCCTGGAGGGGCCGGCGCGTCATCGTCCGGGGCGCCTTGTCCATGAGCAACGTAATCGTCCGGAGGCGCGGCCGGCGGGGCGGGCTTCTGTCCCTTTTATTCGGGAGTTGAGCCGCGGCGGCCTTGGGGCGGGGGATGCCGCGGGGAGAGGGCCGTATCAGTCCGGGCGCTTCCGGATACGGCCTCGGACGTAAAGACCTGAGGGCGTGAGGTCCTCGCCGCCCCAGCCCCCGGTTGCATTCGCCCCCGGCTTGAGGGCCGCGGCGCTTTCCTCCTTGTCCGATACGGACCAGTTGACCCAGCTAATACTGTTTCCGTCCATCCACTCGAGCCAGAGGTCGCTGGAGTCCGGGAAGATGAGGCCGTTGCTCCCGCCGTCCGCCTGGGAAATCCCCCATTCGGAGACGAAGATGGGAAGCCCGCTCTTCCGCGCAGTCTCGGCCCTTTTCCGAAGGCTTTCCCCGTGGGAACCCGCGTAGAAGTGGAGGGTATACATCAGGTTGGTACCCTCGATGGGATCCCGGGCGCACTCGTCCACGTCCTGGGACCATGTTGATGTACCGACGAGGATGACGTTGTCCGGGTCCGCGGGGCGGATGGCGTTCCGGATTATCGCCTCGGAGTACGGTTTGATGCGGTCCTTCCAGGACAGGTGCACCGGCTCGTTCCATATCTCGTAGATGAGGTTGGGGTATTTCCCGTAGGCCTGGGCTATCCCCTTGAAGAACGCGGTCTCCTGGACGGCATAGTGAAGGGTCTCGTGGGCGTGCCAGTCCACGATCACGTAAACCCCGGCCTCGATGCAGGCGTCGATAGCCGCCGTGGTACGGGCGAGCATCTCGACGGGATTCGAGAGGTAGGCCCCCTTGGGCTCCACTCCCACGGCGATCCGGTAGACGCTGATTCTCCAGTCTCGGGCCAGCCACGCGATGGCGTCCCGGTTTACGAACCGGGCTCCTTCCTCCCAGTTGATCCAGAACGAGCTCATCCCCCGGAGCTGGACCGGGCGGCCGTCCGCGTCCACCAGGGAGGAGCCCGACACGCGGAGCTTTCCGTGACGGGCGACGGGGGAGCCCTCGGGGTTCGGGGAACTCACCCGGGGTCGAACGATCACGGGCGCAACGTCCCGGAGTTCGGAAGCTTCATCCGGTCCCCCCTTCCGGTCCTGCAGGCAGGACGCGAGAAGCAGGCCCGCCGCGGCGGTCAGGAAGACCTTTAAAACCGCCGATGCGATCGGTTTCTTCATCGCGAACTCCCCGGGGCCGTGTCCGGCATGGATTGTTTTACAGCCCGTTGCCCCGGGGCGCCTCATGCCCGGCGGGGGCGGACATCCCGAGTATCTTTTCGCCCGAACCGGTTGTCAAGGAGAAAAGACGGGGAAATCGCTTCAGGAAGCGGGAAAGCGGAACGCTGAATTTCCACAAGGGGCCGATCCGGGAATCCGGTCAACCGCGCTGTACCCGCTTAAGGTATTCGTTATACGCAGCCGTATTCGACGGGGCGGATCGACCGCCTTCCCGGGGCTTGAAGCGTTTGACCGACTGGGAGTCGGCGATGACCCGCCGTATTCCCGTCAAGTCCATGTTCTTTTCGCGGCCCAGTATTTGGATTCCGATGTTTCCGAAGGACGTGGCCTCGTCGGGGCCCGCAATCACTTCCTTGCCCGTCATCTCAGCCGTCATGCGGTTGAGGAAATCGTTTCGGCAGCCGCCGCCGACTATGTGGATGGCGCCGTACAGTCTACCTGTCAGGTTTTCCAGGTCCTCGACGGCCTTGCGGTAACTGCACGCAAGCGACGTATAGGCCGAGGCAGCCAGTTCCCGATCCGAAAGACCGCCGGACCTTGAGCAAACCCTCCGGACGTAATCGTTGATCGCGTCCGCCATCTTGGGCGGGTTATAGAACGCCGCGTCGTTTGGATCGAAGACGGGGACATTTCCCGCATGGCGTTCCGCCATGCCGATAAGATCTTCCCAGCCCAGGGCCCCCGCCTTGTCCTCCAGTTCGTTCTTGATGTTCTGGAGTATGTGCATGCCGGCGGAGTTCTTGAGCAGCGTGATCGTGTCGAACACTCCTCCCTCGTTCGCGAACCCCAGCTCCCGGACGCGCTTATCCATCACGGGCCGGCGGACCTCGCTCCCTATGAGGGACCAGGTTCCCGAGGAGATGAACAGGAACTCTCCGCCGCCCGCGGGAACCGAGACTACCGCGGACGCGGTGTCGTGCCCCGGGACACAGAGAAACTCGCAGGGTTCCATGCCGAGTTCCCGGGCGATGCTTTCCCGGAGCCGTCCGTAGGACTGACCGTGGGGTAGAGGCTCCGGGAAAAGGCTTCGGTCTATGCCGAACCGATCCAGGACGCCGGCGGACCAGGTTTTCGTCCGCATGTCCATCATCTGGGTCGTGCTGCCTATCGAGGATTCCCCGCGCATAGTCCCGGTGAAGAGCCAGGCCAAGAGCTCCGGGATGAGAAGCATCGTACGGGCGCTCTTGAGGATTTCCGGAAAAAACTCCCGGACTCCGAGCAGCTGGTAGATGGTGTTCATGGGATGCTCGGGGATGCCCGTTTCCAGGAACAGCTCTTCCCTCTGCTCCTCGGAAAGGCGGCCCAGCATCTCCGGGCCCAAGGGGTTTCTGTAGCAGAGCGGATTGCCCAGCAATTGGCCGGAAGGGCCGATCAAACCGAAATCGATGCCCCATGTCGAAATTCCCACGGAATCAATGACGCCGAATTCCTGATAGGCTTTTTTGAGCCCCTTCTTCAGCCTGTCGAATATGTACAGGATGTCCCAGTACGCGAATCCGTTTACCTCCACGGTTTCGTTGGGCACCTGCTGCACCAGGTGCATCCGGATGGAAGAGCCGTCGAAGATTCCCGCGACGACTCGTATGGAGGAATTCCCGCAATCGAACGCTATATGGCATCGCTCTTTCCCGCCGTCTTTCCTGTCCACGACTTTACTCCTTGTTCCCCGCGTTCAAGCTGGTGCGCGCCGGCTTCCCCGGAAGAAGAAATGCGCCAGCATCACAGAGATCATTATGCCGCCCCAGAGGGCCAGGGTCAGGAAAGAACTCACGCCTAGGAGGTTCAAGCCGCTGGAGAGAACCTGGAGTATAAGGAGCGACAGTATCAGCCCGCCGACATCCCCGAATCCGCCTTCGCTTTTAACGCCTCCCAGGACGCAGGCGAGGACGGTCACAAGCAAATAGGATTCGCCGTATCCGGCCTTGGCCGAGTTGAACCTGGACATCATGATAAGGCCGGCCACGCCGCTGTAAAGGCTCGATACGAGATACGTCATGACCGTGGTTTTAATGTTGGATACTCCCGAAAAGAACGTGGCTATGGGATTTGAGCCCATGAGCAGGGTGTTGAAGCCCGTCGGGGTATGCCTCAGGTAGACGGAGAGCAGCGCCGCAAAAAGCACGAAGAGTATCAGGGGGAACGGGATGCCCGATACGCTGCCGTTTCCCAGAAACACCACCGCGGAGGGCATGCCGGAAATGACGTACCCTTTCGTGATGATGAAGGCCAGCCCCTGCAGAAGCTTCATGCTTCCGAGGGTCGCAAGGATGGGCGGTATCTCAACCACCGCTATGAGAAAGCCGTTGAACAGTCCCACGGCCGCCGCTATGGCCAGGGCCGTTGCTATGGCCAGGAGGATGTACCCGGAATTCCCGGGGACCGGCCGGTCGGGATCCACGAACCTCGTAAGGATGAGGGCCGCGCTTATGGCCGATATATTGGCCGTGGATATGATGGATAGATTGATGCCCCCGGTCAGCATCGAAATCATCATCGCCATGGAGAGCATGCCGAACTCCGGCAGCTGGAAGGCCATGCCCTGAAAGGTCCCTACGGACAGGAAGGTTCTCGGGCATAGAAGGGAGATGGCCAGGAAAGCCCCCGCCAGGATCGCAAGCAGGACTTTCTTCTCGGTATTGATTATTTCCATATTCTTTCGGCTCCTACTCCTTCACGTTGATGGAGGCGGCACGGCGCCTTTCGAGCTTGCCCCTATAGGAGGTGACGCCGACGCTGATAAGGATCACGCAGCCGACGAAAAACTCGTACCACACGGGAGGGATCTCCATGAGGGTCATGCCGTTCTTGACTACGGCCAACAGGACGATGCCGAGGAAGGCGCCCAGGACGCTGCCCTTGCCCCCCGTGAGGCTTGCCCCGCCCAGCACCACCGCGGCGATTATGTTGAGCTCCTTTCCGACGATGGAGTTGGGCGCGACCGTCTGCACCAGAAGGGCCTGTACGACCCCCGCGGTGCCCGCCAGAAGACCCATGAAGGAGTAGACAAAAACCTCGGAGATCCGAACGTTCAGCCCGACCCTGGAGGCGGATTTCCTGTCGCCTCCTATGGCGTAGATCGTCCGGCCCAGCATCGTGAAGCGCAGAAGCAGTATCCCCGCCAGCATGACCGCGAACCATAGGGCCGTGACGACGGACAATCCGTAGGAGGAACCGTCCGTGTTGTTTAGGGAAAACAGCCGGATATCCGCGAAATCGCAGAACCAAACGGGAAGGTCGTAGATCCATTTCCCTCCCGTGACGAATATCAAAAGACCGTAGTACGCGTTCATGGTGGCTATGGTCGCGATGATGGAGGGTATACGGAAGCGGTTGACGAGGATTCCATTGATGAAACCGAGCACCGCCCCGGCGGCCGCGGCTAAGGCGAAGGTCAACAGGATGTTGCCACCGACATGCACCATGTACAAAGCGACGGTATATTCGCAGACGGTCGCGGTCGCCGCGAAGGAAATGTCGATTCCGCCCGAGATGATGACCATCAGGACGCCGATCGACAGTATGCCGTAAAAGGAATAGCTCTTGAGCAGATCGAACATGTTTTCCAGTGTCAGGAAACTCGGATTCTTCAATGTGATCAGCAGGGAAAGAACCGCGACGATAAGTACCAGATAGGTCTCGGTATAACGGGCCAGCTTTCTCAAGTCGGTCTCCAATCAGGCGATTGTCTCGATGCACTCGGCTATATCGGATTCCGAGCTTTCGTCCATGCGGTATTCGGCGCAAATCCGGCCCCGGGACATGACAAGAACCCTATGGCAGAGATTCGCCACTTCGCCGACTTCATCCGAAATCAGGAGCACCCCGAGTCCTTCCGCAGCGAGCTCCTTGATGAACTCGTGGATGGCTCCCTTAGCCGCGATGTCTATGCCTACCGTGGGCCCGTCCAGGATGAGAAGCCTGGGTTTTGCGGCTATCCATTTTGCCAGCACAACCTTTTGTTGGTTTCCGCCGGAAAGCGTGGCCACGGGGGAATCAACGGAAGGGATCTTGATTTTCAACCTTCCCACCAGTTCATCGATAAGGGCGGCCTCTCCCGGGTGGTCGACAAGGCCCAGCTTGTTCCTCAACCTCTCGATGACGGTTACGACCAGGTTTTTCCCCGCGCTCTGCGGCATGACCAGCCCCTGGGTCAACCGGTTCTCGGGGACATAGGCTATGCCTTTTCGTATGGAGCCGCGGGGGGAGCCCAGGGCCAAGGAGGCGCCTTCCATCTTTATCTGGCCGGATTCCGGCTTGTTCATGCCGAAAAGAGAGAGCGCCAGCTCGGTTCTTCCCGATCCCAGCAAGCCGGTGATTCCGACGATCTCCCCGGGGCGGAGGGAAATC
>CAYTYG010000149.1:0-7586 GCA_964441515.1 uncultured Treponema sp. | reverse complement strand
TTCGGGAAAAACCGGGAAGGCGGGGCCGAAGCGGGGTAAGCCCGGCGGCGGGGCCGGATTGGCGGGCGGCTTTTCTCCCGCCGCTTTCCGCCTCAGCGAACCGCCCGGAAGTAGGCGGCCGCCGTCCCGACCCCGGCGACGATGATCACGCCGAAGACCACGGTTTCCGCCGGGTTGACCGGAACCCCGGAGAAGGCCATCCACAGGATCATCGCCCCAAGGGCCAGGGTCAAGGTCGCCCCCTTCATCAATAACAATCCCGCCAGGAGGTACCCCAAGGGCCGGTTTCGGGCCAGGCTGACCCCGGAGAGGATCGCGAGGGGAGCCACGAATCCCAGGTCCAGCACCTGTACGGGCAGGGTCGTGTAGTGCTCGATCAGGGTCGCGTCCGGGCCGCCCAGAAGGCCGGGAAGGATGCGGGCCATCCACAGGAGGAAAACCGCGCCTCCCGTGAAGAGGCTGAAGACTATCGCGGCAGTTCGGGCGCCCTTTCCGGAAAAGTTCGTCTTGATATCCCCGGCGTCCATCCGCTTCAGGGCCAGGATAAGGCCTAAGACGCTCATGGAGAAGAGCGCAATGTACACGAGGAACAGGGAATTGTAGTAAACCCCGAAGGCGTAGGTGGTATAGGTGTACGTGAAATACGCGAAGGTTCCGGCCAGGAGTATGCCTCCCCTGCGGCTGCCCCGGGCGGCGAGTGCGAGCGATACGACCAGGAGGGGAACGCCCAGAACCAGCGTTACGAGGTCCTGGGCCTTGGCCTGGGCCGCGAAGGAGACGGAGTCGTTGCGGTAGAGCCCCGCGCCCTGTAGTTCGATTTGAGCGCCGGATATCGATGTGAAGGAGCGGCGCGTTCCGCCGCCCGGCAGGAGGCCGGCTACGCAGGCCAAGATCGCCAGTGCGGCTACGCAGATCGTCAGGGTCCGGAGCGTGGGGGTTATGGGGGTCATGGTTCCTCCGTGGAAAAGGGCAGGGAGTCGTCCGCCAGCAGGCGGTGTATATCCGTATCCAGACGCGTTAGCGTCCTGTGCAGGGCCGCGAGATCGGAGTCTCCCAGGGACCGGAAGGCTTCCGCCAGAAACTCATGGTCCTTCTCGGTTCGCACGGCCCAGAAGCGCGCGCAGGATTCGGTCAGGGAGAGCCGCAGGGAACGGGCGTCCGAGGAATCCTTGGCTATCCTCAGGTAACCTTTTTTCTCCAGTTTGAGGGCAAGCTGTTTCGCGTTCTGGCGGCTCGTACCCATCCGCCGGGCCGCTTCCTTGAGTCCCAGCTCCGTCCCCGCCTGTTCCAGCACGAGGCATAGGAACCACTGCCGCGTCGTCAAGCCCGAGGCCGCCAGCTCCCGGTCCGCCAGGATCTGGAGCTTCGTTCCCAGGTCGATGAGCAGGGCGAAGCTCCGGGCCCTCGCCGCCGGGTTGTCCATGCGAAATAGGTAACATATTACCTATTGTTCGATCAAGAGGCTTGCGACAACGACCGGCCTATAGCTCCAGCTCCCAGAACATCGCCCCGGGCAGGGGGTTTTCGCAGTAGGGCGGGATGGGGCGGAAGCCCAGGGAGCGGTAGAGCCGCACCGCGCCGGTAAGCCGCTCCAGGGTGTCCAGGCGTATGCGGCGGTACCCGAGCCTTCGGCCCTCCCGTATCGCGACTTCCGCCAGGGCCCTTCCCGCCCCGGTCCCCCGGAACTCGGGCCGGACGAAGAGGCGCTTCATCTCGCAGATCCCCGGCTCCAGGGGGCGGACGGCTACGCAGCCCGCCGGCTCCTCGCCGCCCTCCGCCAGGGGCAGGGACGCCAGGAACAGCGCTCCCGTCGGGGGGGAGTACTTGCCGGGGAGTTCCGCGAGCTCGGCCTCCACGCGCTGGTACGATAGGTCTTCGCCCAGAAACTCGAGGTACTCCCGGATAAGCACGCGCACGGTCTCCAGCTCCGGACCTCCCGAGACGGGGGAGAGAAAGGGCTCCCGCTCGCCCCGCCGCTCCAGGACGGCCTCCGCGGCCCGGAGGTGTCCCACGAACTCGCCGACGGCTTCCACCGACAGCCCCCGAAGCAGGGCCTCGGCCTGTGCGTTCGAGGCCGCGTCTATGCGATCCACGGCCTTCCGCCCCGCCTCGGTCAGGCGGAGGGGCCGGGCACGGCCGTCCCCCGGGTCCCTGCGAAGGGAAACCAGCCCCAGGCCGGCCAGCTTCTTCACGACCCGGTTCAGGTAGCCCAGGTCCAGCTTGAGCTCTGTCCCCAACGCCTTCTGGGCGTGCTCCCCGCGCCGTCCTATCTCGAAGAGGACGCGGGCTTCCGTGAGGGTGAACTCCGTGTCCAGGCGGTACCGCGCAAGGAGCCCAAGCCGGTTCGTGTAGTAGCGGTTGAAGTGGCGTATCGATTGGACGGACGAGCGTCGGTCGGCGGGAGAGGGCATAGGGCCTCCGGGGTTGGTCCAGGATACCGTTGATGGTTGCCTTAGTCAATCGATATTACCCGGGAGGGCCTTCCTTCCGCGGGCGGAACGGCGGATTTCCCCGACTTCACCCGATCCACCGAAACATCAGATTTGATTCTTGCTTATACGTTCCCAAATGGAGGCTATTTGTTCGACGATGGGGGAAGACTCGCTGTACTCGACGACGCTCTTACCCTGGATCTGGGCGGCCGTAATCACCGTATCGTAGCCGATCAACCCCGCGAACGAAACGTTCGTTTTTCCGCAGAGGTTTTTGATTTCTGCCGCTATTTCAACGTTGATGTCGTATTTGTTTATCAGGACCCATAGCGGAATTTTAAAATGCCGGGTCAATTCGATTACCCGCTCCAGATCGTGCTTGCTCGACAGGCTCGGCTCAACAACCGCCAGAGCCTCGTCGGCCCCGGTCAAGGAGGCGATGACCGGGCAGCCTATACCGGGGCATCCGTCCACGATACTGTAGTCTGCGTTCAGCGCTTCGGCTTTTAACCGCGCTTCTTTGCGTACGAGACTGACGAGTTTTCCCGAGTTTTCCGCCCCCGCGTAGAGTTGCGCGTGGATCAACGGCCCGAAGCGCGTTTCCGAGATATACCATTCTCCGCATCGCCGCTCGGGAAACGCAATGGCGTGCGCTGGACAAAAGCGGACGCAGACGCCGCAGCCTTCGCATCCCGAGACCTCGTACTTCCCGTCGTCGCGGCGTCGTACGGCGCCGAAGCGGCACAGTTGCTCGCATCTGCCGCAGCCGACGCATTTTTCCGCGTTAATAAGAGCTTCGTTGCCGCTGACGAACTCTGTTTTCTGCTTGATTTCGGGGTTGAGGATCAAATGCAGGTCGGCTGCGTCGACATCACAATCGGCGAACACGACTTTATTCGTTCTGGAAGCGAGGGCGGCGAAAGCCGCGGTAACGCTGGTTTTTCCCGTACCGCCCTTACCGCTTATTATCACCAGCTCCTTCATCCTTGCGACCACTTCTCGTTGCCGGAGTTCGCTGCAACTGTATTTTCCTTTTTCGCGCGGGCCGCGCTGAAATAAACCCTTCCGTTCGTCCTCCGCTCCACGAGCTTTTTCGATCCGATAAGGTGTTCGATCCTTTTCACGATTTCCAGGCTGCTCGTTTCGAGTCCCGCGGAAATATCCTCCAAGGTACAGGGCCGCCGCTCGATCATCGTCAGGATATCCGCGTCGTCCGGCGTTTCGGAGCTGTCGCCGGGTTTAGGGGCGCTTTCCGATCGTATGATATCTACCGGGCGCTTAAAGTAGGAGGCCGCCTTCTCCAAATCCCGTTCCGTCATTGGAAACGCGTACTGCTCGCAGGGAGGCCGATAGACCGTATTGAGCTGCACCCGCGTGGGCCCTATCGCGTTCACCCGGTCGACGATCTTTTTCAGCTCGGTTTCGGTGGAATTCACGTATTTTAACAACATCACTTCCAGCCGAATCTCGCCTTCGTATTCTTCGGCGAACCGGACCAGCCCGTCGACCATCATTTCATAGTCGATCGAGGGATGCGGGCGGTTAACCGATTTGAACATTTGCTCGTCGCCCGCGTCCAGCGAAGGTAGCACAAAATCGGCCGGGGCCATTTCCTCGCGAAGTTCGGGCCTCCAAAGGAGGGAGCCGTTGGTGATGACCGCGACCGGGAGCGAATACCTTCTTTTAATTTCGCGTATCAAGACCCCGACTCCGGAGTTCAGGGTGGGTTCGCCCGAACCCGCGAGGGTTACGCAGTCGATCGTTTTTTTCCGGGAGATTGCTGCATCCAGATCGTTTAAAACGGCTTGTATCGGTACGTATTCCTTCCGTTCGCCGGTAAGCAGGGTCGTATGCCCCAATTGACAATAAAAGCAATCGTAGGAACAAACTTTGTACGGTACAAGGTCGATTCCCAGCGATCGACCCAGGCGTCGCGATGGGACGGGGCCGTATACATAGCAGGGCCTTTTATTTTCCATTTTTTCCCTCGATGATCTTTGTCATTGTATCCAGGAGCTCCGCGATCCGCCGCCGGTAAGATTCCCCGACCGAAATTAGGGTTCCACCCGATGAATAGGCTTCGGCGACGCGCCGATCGTTGGGAATCTGGGCCAGGATGGGGATTCCTTCGGCCTCGCAATACTTCGCCACTCGATCGTCGCCCACATCGGATCGGTTGATCGCCACCCCGAACGGAATGCCCATTTTGCGGATGGTGGCCACGGCGAGCGTAAGGTCATGCAGGCCGAAGGGAGTCGGCTCCGTCACCAGCAGCGCGAAATCGGCGTCCCGTACCGCGGTGACCATCGGGCACGAGGTCCCCGGCGGACAATCGACGATCGTCAAAGAAGCGCCCTCTTTCGCCTCCGCGCGCTTTTTCACGGCGCGGATGAGGGGCGGGGACATCGCGTTGCCTACGTTCAGCTCGCCCTGGATGAACCGGAGCTTGTCGGTTTTCCATTCCGTGAGACGGCCTATTTCTTTCGGCTCTTCGCGGGTCGCTTCCTCCGGGCAGACAAGCGCGCAACCGCCGCAACTGTGGCATAGATCGGGGAAAATCATCGCCTTTTTGTTGAGGAGGATGATCGCGTTGAACTGGCAGATTTTTGCGCAGGCGCCGCAGCCGGAGCACTTCGCCTCGTCCACGACGGGGATCGGAACGGCGACCGCAAGCTCCGTCTCCGAAGCGGTCTTCGCCTCGCTCGTAAGAAACAGCGCAGCGTTCGGTTCTTCCACGTCGCAGTCGAGCAGCTCAACCGGGGCGCGGGCGATGAGCGATAGGGCTACCGCTACCGTCGTCTTGCCGGTGCCGCCCTTGCCGCTGGCTACCGCGATCCGAATCCCGCGTTCAGATCCAGTGGCTTTCGACATCGGCGTTGTCGGCTTTCTGAAGTTCGCCCTTTTTGAAAGCCTCGATAACTTCCTTGATAGGACGGATTTCGCTGTGATATACGGGTATGTTCGCTTTATTCAGAACCTGAAAAGCTTTGGGACCGGTATGCCCGGTGACTACCGCTTCCGCACCGGCGGCGGCCACGTTCTGGGCAGATTGAATACCCGCGCCCTGGGCCGCGTTAAGGTTCCGAGTATTGTCCAACAGCTCGAAGTTATGGCTCTCCGTATCGTAGATTATGAACCGTTTAGCCCGGCCGAATCTGTTGTCCAACGGCGCTTCCAAGGTATCGCCTTCCGTGGTTAACGCGAGTTTCATGTTATTGCTCCCCGGATTTTATAAAAGCGGCGCCCCGCCCGGCGGTAAAACCTTGATGCGGGCGAGGCGCTTGGGATCTTCGGCTTTTTTTACTTGGTATCCTCGGTCGGCTCGCTCGCGTTTCCCAGGGTGGTGAGTCTCCCGCGAACAGCTTTAAGCTCTTCTTCCAGGGCTTCCGCCTGGCGCTCGAGGCTCCAGCGTTCGGTGTCCGCGCCGGCTTTAAGGCCGGCGGGCGGGGCGAAAGGGTAGGCCGCGAAGCCCCGGTTCCATCCGAACCCGCGGCCGAAGCCGAAACCGAAGCCTCGCCCCCCCCATCCCATTCCGCGGCCGCCGCCGAAACCGAGACCTAACGCGGTATTCGCGTAGCCCGGCAATCCGTATCCCGCGCAATACCCCGCGGCCCGTCCGGTCATGGGTCCCAAACCGTTGGGGCCCGTTCCATTTCCTCTTGGCATATTTGCCTCCTTGTCCGAACCTCATCCCTGAGGACGGTTGGATGATATTCCACGACACCGGCCTCTTCGCTGTCCCCGCCTTCTCCGCGCGAACCCGCAGCCGGGCATGGAAAACTCTTCGCGATCCAATCTGTTTTTAATCCAAGCTTGTACTACCTGTTCTACTTCGCCCGCGACAAAGGGATACACCGGTATGCCTTCCTCTCGAACGAGGTATTCCGCCTCGCGGGATATGGCGCCGCAGATCAACTCGTCGACTTCGTGCTCGCGAAGTATGCGCGCTCGCTCCGCCAGATCCCGGCCGTTTAACCCGATCGCGTGTCGGTCGCGGCAAGCCCCGTTTTCCATCTCCAGGACCAACGCCGTTCCCGCCGAATCGAACACGGGTGCGATTCGTTGGTTCCAGACGGTGACGGCAAGCTTCATACCTATCTATAAGCAAGTAATGTGCCAAATCTTAATAAACGCCGTAACGGGGAAGTACGGCGCAGCGGGGGGAGTGGCTGTATAGAAAAAACATGGATGAAGTTGCAAAAAAGCGACTTAAACTTGCAACTATTCGCGGGAATGCGATTCAGTTCCCCGCGCTGCGTAAAGCTTTCAAATCGATCCCGAAGGCTTTGATCTTTCGGTATAGGGTCGCCTTGTCGATCCTCAGCTCGTACGCCGCGGCGGCGCATTTGTAGCCGCAACTGCGGAGAGTGTCGACAATGAGCGTCCGCTCGAATTCGGTTGTTCCTTTTTTAATATCTCCGGACGGCACGCCGCGCCGGGGTGGGGGGTCGTGCCCGGAAGCGTCGGAGGCCGGAGCGTTTTCAGCCGACGCGGTCGACTCCAGGACTTCGCGGGGCAGGAGCGCCGCATCGATCTCTTCCTTTCCGCATAAAACGACCGCACGTTCGACCACGTTTTCAAGCTCCCGGATGTTTCCCGGCCACCGATAGGCGAAGAAGGCCGTATACACCTCCGGACGGAAAGCCCGTATGGTTTTCCCCGCCTCCCGCGCGTAGGTATGCAGAAAACGTTCGGCAAGGTATGGAATGTCCTCTTTTCGTTCCCGGAGCGGCGGAAGCGAAAGGCTGATGATCTTGATACGGTAGTAGAGATCCTGACGAAACTCCCTTTTCTCCACTAAAGCCTCGAGGTTTTTATTCGTCGCGCAGATGATGCGTGCGTTGGTTTTCTCGGTGGCCGTGGAACCAAGCGCTTCGTACTCGCGCTCCTGGAGAACCCGGAGCAGCTTCACCTGGAGGGCCGGGGAAATGTCCCCGATCTCGTCCAGAAAGAGCGTACCGTCCTGCGCCCGCTTGAAACGCCCCGCCTTATCCTTGTCGGCGCCGGTGAACGCGCCTTTTTTATAACCGAAAAGTTCGGATTCAAGAAGGGTATCCGGCAGGGCGCCGCAGTTTACCCCGACGAAGGGGCCCTTCGCCCGATCGCTCATACGATGAACGGCGCGGGCTATTACTTCTTTCCCGGTTCCGGTCT
>CAYTYG010000148.1:0-7721 GCA_964441515.1 uncultured Treponema sp. | reverse complement strand
ATGCCCCGGGCCGCGACATCCGTGGCCGTGAGGATTGTCGTACTGCGGGATCGGAAACGGCGTAAAACGCGCTCCCGCTCCACCTGCGAGAGGTCCCCGTGGAGGGCCTCGGAACCGTAGCCTCTCTCTCCCAGCCTGTGGGACAGGGCGTCGGCGTCCACCTTCGTGGCGCAGAAGACGATGCCGTAAAAGTCTTCCTCCCGGTCAATCAAGCGGCCTAGAACCTCCAGTTTATCCTCCTCCCGCACCTCCATCCATATCTGGTCCGTGAGGGATGTCTCCACCGGGCTGGAATCGTCCTCCACGATCTCGTAAGCGCCCAGGCGCTTACGGGCGATCTGCAGGATTTCCCGGGGCATGGTGGCCGAGAACATGAGCACGCGCCTGTTCCCGGGGGTTTTCTCGAATATCCACTCGATGTCCTCCAGGAACCCCATGTCCAGCATTTCGTCCGCTTCGTCCAGGACGAAATACTCCAGGGCCGAGAGATCCAGGCTGCCGCGTTCGATATGATCCTTCACCCTACCCGGGGTTCCGACCACGATTTCCACTCCCCGGGAGAAGCGCCGCAGCTGCTCCCCGTAGGAAGCTCCCCCGTACACCGGTGCTATCCTTGGGCACTCCCCCGAGGGCCGTAGGGAGGATATCTCGCCCGTCACCTGGAGGGCCAGCTCCCGGGTCGGAACCAAGACGAGGGCCCGCACGGAGCCCGTGGGCTCCCGTAGGCGTTGTATCATGGGAAGGCCGAAAGCGGCCGTCTTGCCGGTGCCCGTCCGGGCGCGGGCCACCAGGTTCGCGTCTCCGGACAGAAGCCGTGGAATGGCCAGCGCCTGGATCGGAGTGGGCTCCTCAAAGCCCTTGCGGGCAAGGACGTCCAGGATCTCCGGCTCCAAGCCGAGGGATTCAAAGCTGTTGGGATTCATGCGTGTCCTTATGCGGCGCGGAACGCGCCTCAGGGCCCACGTTCGAATTTCTGCGGGGGGAGACGCTTGGTGCGCGCTTTCAGAGATATCGTGACGGCTCTTGGGGTGTCAACCTTTGCGGAGGGCGATCACGTAATAGTTTAGTATACCGGAAGCTGCCGGGAGGGTCTAGGGGCTTTGTTGACACCAAAACTTATATAAGATATCCTTCCAACGGCCGCTTTACCAGGAGGTTGAAAAAGCCGTTTGCTTTTCCAACATCCTTGCGTAGTTGTCGTCCGAGTACGGACCTAGCGTTTCTTGCGAAACGCTACGCAACTGTTACACTTTGGAAGTATTGGAATGTGTCTACACACATTTTCAATACCCTATTAAGCGGCCCTACAGCGTCTCCGACCCGCGTTCGCCCCGGCTCTTTTTTAAGGTTTGGCGGCGCGGGTTTTACCGCCGATCGGGAACCCGACCTTCCGCCCCGGAGCCCTTGGGCCTGGGGGCACTCCCCGTTCCTGCCGTTCGGAAAGGAGATCCATCCGCCTTGGATTCAACCCGACCCGGACAATCCCGGCGCGGCTGTACATTCCCGGTTTCCCGGGAAACGCAGAAAGACATACCGGAGGATAGAAGCATGAAGAAAGGCATTCTCTCCATGGCCCTGGCCGCCCTCTGCGTCGTATCCGCTTCCGCCATGGGCGGCAAGGAAAAAACCGCACCGGCCCCCGCCAATCCCCGCATCAAGCTTGCCACGACGACCAGCACGGAGAACTCGGGGCTCCTGGGATATCTCCTGCCTATCTTCGAGGGCAAGACCGGCTACAAGGTGGACGTCGTTGCGGTGGGCACGGGAGCGGCCCTCAAGTTGGGCCAGAACGGCGACGCGGACGTGGTGCTTGTGCACGCCCGGGCCCAGGAGGATGCCTTCGTGGCCGCCGGCCACGGCGTGGACCGCAGGGACGTCATGTATAACGACTTCATCATCCTGGGGCCCGCCTCGGATCCCGCCGGTATCGCCTCCGCCAAGACCGCCGCGGAAGCCTTCGCCAGGATCGCGGCCGCTGGGGCCGTTTTCGTCTCCCGGGGCGACAAGTCCGGCACCCACGTCAAGGAGCTGGACATTTGGAAAGCCGTCGGCATAGCCCCCGCCGGAGAGTGGTACAAGGAAGCCGGACAGGGCATGGAGCAGGTCATCCTCATGGCCGACAGCCTTCCCGGCTATACTCTAGCCGATCGCGGAACCTGGCTGGCGGTCAAGGACAAGACTTCTCTGAAGATCTGCTATCAGGGAGACAAGGGGCTTTTCAATCCCTACGGGATCATAGCCGTGAATCCCGCAAAGTGGCCTTCCGCCAACTACGACGGAGCCAAGGCCCTCATCGACTGGTTGACCAGCCGAGAAGGGTTAAAGGCTATCGACGGCTACAAGATGAACGGCGAACAGCTCTTTTTCACCTACAAGTAGGAAAACCATGGCCCCCTTCCTGGGAGCGCTCGAGCTCCTCGTTTCGGGCGACAAGGAGATATTCCTTATAGCCGGTACTACCCTGCGGTTCTCCTTCTGGTCCACCCTGTTTTCGACGCTCCCGGGAGTAGCCCTGGGAATCGCGCTCTCCAACTTCAAGTTCCCGGGACGCAGGGCCCTGGCCGCCGTTGTTTCGAGCCTTACGGCCCTTCCAACGGTGGTGATCGGACTCTTCGTCTACTCCTTCATCTCCCGTTCCGGCCCCTTGGGCCACCTGGGTTGGCTTTTCGCTCCCCCGGGGATCGTCCTTGGCCAGACCCTCCTGGCCCTGCCCATCGTGGTGAGCCTCGTGTATACGGGGCTTTCCAAGCTGGACGAGAGATTCCAGGAGACCCTTATCACCCTGGGGGCCGGAAGGGTTCGTCGCTTCACGGCCACCCTCCTCGAGGCCCGGTATGTCCTAGCCTCCGCTCTGCTGAACGCCTTCGGCCGGGTCACCGGGGAGGTAGGGGTATCCATGATGCTGGGGGGGAACATACGCTGGTATACCCGAACCATGACCACGACCATAGCCCTGGACACCAGCAAGGGGGATTTCGAGCGCGCGCTCTCCCTGGGATTCCTCCTTCTCTCCGTATCCCTCGCCATCAACGCCCTCGTGCACGCCGCGGTGAAGCATGACCGTTGACCCCGCTTTCCGCCTGCGGGACGTCACCTTCGCCTACGACGGCCGCGTCGTGCTGGATTTACCCGGCCTGGATATACGGTCCGGCGAGACCCTGGCCCTGGTCGGGCCGAACGGTTCGGGCAAGACGACGCTTTTAAAGATACTCAACGACCTCCTCCGGCCCTCCTCGGGACAGGTGCTCTTCCGGGGCCGCCCCGCTTCGGGCAGCGCGGAGCTCCGGGCCTGCTCCGTCTACGTCCACCAGTCCCCCTTCCTGCTTGCCGGTACGGTATTCCACAACGTGGCCTTCGGACTCCGGATTCGGCATATCCCGGAACGGGAGAAGCGATCCCGGGTGGAGGAATCCCTGGAACTCCTCGGTCTTTCCGGATTCGGCCGTAGGGACGCGAAACGCCTTTCCGGGGGCGAGACCCAGCGGGTAGCCCTGGCCCGGGCCCTGGCCCTGAAGCCCGAAATACTCCTCCTGGACGAGCCTACCGCACAGACGGACCGGGAATCCGGGGAGCGCATCCGCTCCGTCCTGACCCGTCTTGCGACGGAGCGGGGGGTGACCATCGTCCTGTCCTCCCACGACGCTCCCCTTGCCGAGGCCCTCGCGGAGCGGTTAGTCTACATGGAAGAGGGCCGGCTTGTCCGGATCGAGGATCCGAAACGGCGAAGGGAGCCTCAAGAGGTCCCGGGCGCTTTCAAGGAAAAAGCTCCATGATGCACCCCGACGAAGCGCTGCGTCTCATCCAAGGGCTCAAGGTGGAGATCCTTCCCGTCGAACCCGAACCGGTATCCCTGGACGAAGCCGTTGGGCGAGTCCTTTCCCAGGATCTCTCGGTTCTTTTGGACCAGCCTCCCTTCGACAAGTCCGCTATGGACGGATTTGCTTGGGGAGGCGCCCCCTCGGATTCCTGGCTTGTGGTGGAGACCATCGCCGCCGGAGAAGTCCCCGCAAGGAGCCTGAATCCCGGGGAATGCGCCCGCATCATGACGGGCGCCCCGCTGCCCACGGGAGCGGAGCGCGTCCAGCGGGTGGAATGGACGACGGAAGAGGGCGGCCGGGTCCGCTTCACGAAGCCGGAGACCGTCGACAACGTCATACGGCGGGGGGAGAATCAGAGGGTTGGGGACACGCTCCTAACGCGCAGGGAACTCCGCCCCTCGGACGTCGGGATCCTTGCGTCCTCCGGGTACGCGCAGGTACAGGTTTTAAGGCGCCCCGTCGTAGGCGTCGTATCCACCGGGGACGAGCTACGATCTCCGGGCGAAAAACTCCCACCCGGCGCAATCTACGACTCGAACGGCTCCCAGCTCGCCGCCCATGCTCGATCCTTCGGCTGCCGTGTCGTCTCCTACGGCCGCCTTCCCGACCGTGAGGACGCCCTGGACGCCGCGGTTCGAAAAGGCCTTGCGGAATGCGACCTGCTTGTCCTGTCCGGAGGGGTATCCATGGGGGATTTCGACTATGTCCCCCGGGTTCTGTTGCGCAACGGAGTTGAAAAGCTTTTCCACGGCCTTGCCATGAAACCCGGAAAGCCGACGTTTCTCGGCCGCCGGGGAGACGCCTTCGTCGTGGGCCTTCCGGGCAATCCCGTATCCACCTTCGTAAACTTTGAAGTCATGGTCCGCGCCCTCCTCCGAAGGCTCCAAGGCCTGCCACCGTACGCGCCGTCTCTGCGCGCTCGGACGGGTTCGGATATTAACCGGGGAACCGCGGACCGCGTGGAGTTTCTTCCTGCCCGCCTCGAGGCTGGAATCGTGGCTCCCCTTCCGTACAAAGGATCTTCCATGCTGAGCGCCCTCGCGGAAGCGAACGCCCTCATCCGCATGGAGATAGGACAAACCCACATCGGGAAAGGTTTGGAGATAGATGTACGACCGATTTGACCGAATAATAAACTACCTTCGCATCTCCGTCACCGACCGCTGCAATCTTCGCTGCGTGTACTGTATGCCCGCCGAAGGCATACAGCTGCTCCGGCACGAGGACATCCTCGGCTTCGAGCGGATCACGGAGATTGCCCGTGTTGCCGTCCGAATGGGTATCCGCAAGATACGGCTGACCGGCGGCGAGCCCCTTGTCCGTAAGGGGGTCGCGGATCTGGTCGGCATGCTTCGCGCGATTCCGGGCCTGGAGACCCTTGCCATGACCACGAACGGAACCCTCCTGGCTCCCATCGCTTCCCTTCTCCGGGAACGGGGCCTGGATTCCGTAAACATCTCCCTGGACACCCTGGACCCCGTTCGATACTCCGAGCTGACTCGGGGCGGGAGGCTTAAAGACGCCCTGGACGGGATCGACGCGGCTCGGAAGGCGGGATTCCCGGTTAAGATCAATACGGTTGTTATGGAGAGCAGCCCCCCGGGCACCCTCGAGGAGCTGCGCTCCTTCTGCGACAACGTCGGAGCCCGCCTCCAACGGATCCGCGAGTACGATCTTTCCTCGACAAAAATCGACGACCTCCGATACGACCGGCCCCTGCCCTGCAGCCTCTGCAATCGCATCCGTCTTCTTGCCAACGGGGCCTTGAAGCCCTGTCTCCATTCGGATCTGGAGATCCCCGTGGATTTTCTGGATATAGAAGGGAGCATACGCGCCTGCGTCCGGGCAAAACCCCTGCGGGGCGCAGCTTGCACCACCTTGGCTGTCGGCCAGATAGGAGGCTAGGCATGGCGAATTCCTCTTCCTTTACCCACGTGGACGAAACCGGGAAAGCCCGGATGGTGGACGTCTCCGCAAAGCCCCGGGTTCGCCGTACGGCCCGCGCGGAGGGCTGCATCCTCCTGGCGCCGGAGACCCTGAAGCTCGTGCGGGAAAACCAGATCGCCAAGGGGGACGTCCTCGCGGCCGCCCGCATAGCCGGCATCCAGGCGGCGAAGCGTACTTCCGATCTCATACCCCTTTGCCACAACATCGAGATCGAACATGTCGACGTGCTCTTGGAAATCCTTTCCGACCGCATCCGTATCGAGGCGTCCTCCGTGTGCACGGACAAGACGGGGATCGAGATGGAGGCGCTCACGGCCGTTAGCGTGGCGGCGCTCACCATCTACGACATGTGCAAGGCCGTGGACAAGGGCATGCGGATCGAGGGCATACGCCTGTTGGAAAAGGTTAAGGAGAGCGCCGCCCCGTGATGCGGCCGCTTCCGGGAAAGCAGGAGGGAATACTTTGAGGGTTTCCGTCGTCACCGTATCGGACAGGGCCAGCCGCGGGGAATACGAGGACCTTTCCGGCCCGGAGATCGAACGCATCCTCCGGGAAGCCCTTCCGGAAATCGAGATCCTCCGTTTCGTAGTCCCGGACGAGATCCCGTCCATCACGGGAGCCTTCGAAGCTTCCGGAAACGCGGACTGGATACTCACGACCGGCGGAACGGGGCCGGGCCCCCGGGACGTTACCCCCGAAGCGACCCGCGCTTGGATCGACCGGGAGGTCCCGGGTTTGGCGGAAGCCCTGCGCGCGGAGTCCTGGAAGGAGACCCGCAACGCGGCCTTCTCCCGGGGAATCGCCGGTCTCCGGGGCGCCCAGTACGTCGTCAACCTCCCCGGATCGGTAAAGGCCGTCCGACTCTGCGCTGCCATCCTCGCGCCCCTGCTGGAGCACGGATTGAGGATGGCGGCCGGGGAAGGACACAGTTGAGGGCGCCTCCTTTCCGGGCATTCTTGACCCTTCCCTGAGCCTTCGGGTACCCTACGCACATGGCCCGTTCCATCCGCCCCGGCACGCTTCTCCGAGCGGCCCTCATGATCACCATAGCTTCCGCCCTGATTCTGGGAATAGGAATAGGAGTGGCTATCGCCTCCACGAAAAACATAGCCAACGTGGAGGATTTCACGGACTTCAATCCCGCCCTTCCCACGCGCCTCCTGGATATCAAGGGCCGCCTAATAACGGAGTTCTTTTCCGAGGAGAAGCGGGAGATGGTCGCCATCAAGGACCTTCCCCAGCACCTCATTGACGCATTCATAGTCCGGGAGGACCAGGACTTCTGGAAGCACAAGGGATTCAGCCTCCGGGGCATAATCCGTGCCGCCTACGGAGTCCTTACCCGCAGGAACCTGGGGGGAGGCTCCACGATCACCCAGCAGCTGGCGGGGACCCTGTACGCGGACCGGACGGACATCAGCCTCCGGCGAAAGATCGTCGAGCTCTGGTGGGCCCTCCAGCTGGAGCGGAGGTTCTCCAAGCAGGAAATCCTGGAGATGTACCTCAACCGCATGATCATGGGCCCCGGGGTCTACGGCGTTGAGGCGGCGAGCAAGTTTTTCTTCGGCCATTCGGCCCGGGAAGTTTCCGTCGCCGAGGCGACGATCCTGGTAATCCAGCTCTCCAGCCCCACACGGTACAATCCCTTCCGCAACCCGACCCTTGCCAGGCAGCGGAGCCGGGAGATACTGGACCAGATGGTGGATCTCGGGTATGTCGCGAAGGCCTCCGCGGACGAGGCGTTCGCCGAGTACTGGGAGAATTTCGACTATACCCGCGCGGCGTCCAGCGCCTTCTTCATGCGGGACGACAAGGCTCCATGGTTCAGCGAATACGTGCGGCGTCAGCTGGAGGGCATGCTCTACGGGTCGCTGGACATCTACAAGGACGGGTTCACCGTCTACACCACCCTGGATCTGGACTACCAGGCGTTCGCGGACAAATTCATGGCCCGGG
>CAYTYG010000147.1:6688-7729 GCA_964441515.1 uncultured Treponema sp. | reverse complement strand
ACCCGCCGGGCCCCGACCGGTCGGCGTTCCGGACTGTCCATGGAGCCGGGAAGCGGGGCGCATCCCCGAGGCAGTTTCATGAGTTCCGTCCTCCTTGCCCTGTCCAGCATCGTCGTATGGAGCGCCCTGGCCGTCCTCAACGCCGGAACGGCGGATCTGCCCGCCCTCTTTTCCGTGGGCGCGGCCCTCTGCGTGGGCGGTCTGGCCGGGCTGTACCGTATGCGGGACTGGAGGATACCCGCCGCGACCCTGGCCGTCGGGGTGGGGGGCATCTTCGGGTACCACGCCCTCCTGTTCGCGGCCTTCCGGCTGGCCCCCGCGGTGGAGATCAACCTCGTCAACTACCTCTGGCCCCTGCTCATCGTCGTGCTCTCGCCGGTGTTCCTGGAGGGGTTCGAGCTCCGGCCCCGGCACCTGGCGGGGGCCCTGCTGGGCCTCGCAGGCGCCTTCCTGGTTGTGGGCGGGGGCCGGTTCACCCTGGACCTCGCCGGGCTTCCGGGCTACCTCATGGCCGGGGCCGCGGCCTTCGTCTGGGCCTCGTACTCTCTGATGACCAAACGGTTGCCCCCGTTCCCCACCGGTGCCGTCGGGCTCTTCTGCCTGGTGTCCGGGGTACTGTCCCTGGGGCTCTGGGCCGCCGGACAGGTCGCCGCGAAGGGGGCCCTGTCCCTTCCGGTCCTGACCGTCCGGGAAGCCCTCTCGCTGGGATTCCTGGGCTTGGGCCCCATGGGTTTAGCCTTTTACACCTGGGACGCCGCCCTCAAGCGCGGGGATCCCCGGGTCATCGGGTCCCTCGCGTACCTCACGCCCCTTCTGTCCACCCTGAACCTCGTGGCCTTCGGGGGAAAGCGCCTTACGGCCGCCTCGGCCGCGGCCCTGGTTCTGATCGTGGCGGGGGCGGCTATCGGATCCGGCTCGGTGCGGCGATCCGGCGCATCCAAGCGGGCACTGCGGGATCCCGGGCCCCGATAAAGCCCCGGCTTGAAGAGGCGTAACCGGAGAAGCAAACGGGAAGCTCCGAAACCGAAACGCAATAGCGCG
>CAYTYG010000147.1:0-6678 GCA_964441515.1 uncultured Treponema sp. | reverse complement strand
CTTAGCCTCCGGCTTGGTGGCCCGCCGCCTCCGGAATCGCGCGGTTAGGTGTTCCTCCGCGCTCCATTCAGCCGATATGATTTTCGACGGTATCAGCGACTCGGGGATATGCGGAAACCGGTAAATCAATACCGTTCGTGGACGACCAAACTTTCGCCCGTTATCCGTTCCAGTCGTCGGATAGGCGTTCGGCCTGCTCCAGCACCAACTGGATGGCCGTTTCCTGCTGGTCCGGCGGATACTTGTACCTACGTAACGTGATTCGGACTAGGTTGCGGAGTCGGGCACGTACGTTTTCCCGTTTGCGCCAGTCCACGCCGGCGCTAGCCCGAAGTTTTTCGGTGAGTTCCCGGGCTATGGCCTTGAGGACTTCATCCCCAAGTTCCTCCGTGGCGCTCTCGTTGTCCGCGAGGGCCTCGTAGAACGAAAACTCCGACTCCGACAGCCCGAGCTTTTCCCCCCGCTCCGCAGCCTCCCGGAACTCCTTGGCTATGGCGATGAGTTCCTCGATGACCTGGGCGCTTTCGATGGCCCGGTTGTGGTATCGGTTGATGGTGGCCCGGAGGCGATCGGAGAACTTCTTCTCCAGGACGACGTTCGTCCGGGTGCGGGATTTGATCTGGTCGTCGAGGAGGCGTTCCAGTAGCTGCACGGCCAGGTTCTTGTACGGAAGGCCTCGCACTTCCGCCAAGAAGGCGTCGGAGAGGATGCCGATATCGGGATGCTCCAGCCCCGCCAGGGCGAAGACGTCCTGGATGCCTCGAACGACCACGGCGTTGTCGAGTATCTGCCTAAGGACGCTCTCCTTGGCCTTCGCGGAGAGAGCGGTCCCGGAGGACTGCGCCTTGGCGATGACCGCCTTTACGGCCTGGAAGAAGGCGATCTCCTCGCGCAACGCGGCGGCCCGATCCAGGGTGCCGCAGAGGGAGAAGGCTTCCGACAGGGCCAGCACCGTATCGGCCCATCGCTTCCACCCATTGTCCAGCCCCAGGACATGGTTGGCCGCGGGTATAAGGAGCTCGGGCGCGCGGGTCCGATAGGCGGAGTAATCGAATCCCCGCATCAGCCCGCGGGCGACTTCCATCAATTCCAAAAGCTTCGGCAGGGCTCCCTCCGCGGTTCGCGTGGGCTCGCCCTTGCCCCGGCTCTCGGTATAATTCTTAAGGGCGTTCCGGAGGGCGGACGCCATGCCTATGTAATCGACCACCAGCCCGCCCCGTTTGTCCCCGAAGACGCGGTTCACCCGGGCTATGGCCTGCATGAGGTTGTGGTCATGCATGGGCTTGTCCACGTACATCGTGTGGAGGCAGGGCACGTCGAAGCCCGTGAGCCACATGTCCCGCACAATGACGATTTTGAGAGGGTCCTGGGGGGATTTGAAGCGTTTCTCCAGGCGCTTTCGGACTGCCGCGCTGTAGACGTGCCGTTGGAGGGGCTCCTTGTCCGAGGCGGAGCCCGTGATGACGACCTTCATGGCGCCCCGCTCGGGGTTCCGGTCGTCCCATTCCGGACGGAGAGCCGCGATCTCCTCGTAGAGGCGGGCGCAGATGTCCCGGCTCATGCAGACGATCATGGCCTTGCCGTCCAGGGCGGAAAGCCGCGCCTCGAAGTGCGCGACGATATCGGCCGCGAGCTCATTAAGCCGGGGCTTCGCCCCCACGATCTTCTCGAGGGCCGCCCAACGGCTCAAGGCGGCCTCGCGGCGGGCGGTGTCCTCCTCGTCTTCGAAGACTTCCTCGATGTCGACGCCGAGCCTCTCCATCTCGGCCTCGTCCAGGTCCAGCTTGGCCAGCCGGCTCTCGTAGTAGATGGGGACCGTGGCTCCGTCCTCCACCGCGTCCTGGATGTCGTAGATGCTGACGTAATCCCCGAAGACGGCGCGGGTGTCCCGGTCCCCGCCCTCCACGGGGGTGCCGGTGAACCCCACGAAGGTGGCCTCGGGCAGGGCGTCCCGCAGGTGCTTCGCGAAGCCGTACTTGTAGCGTCCGCTTTTCCGGTCCAGAACAGCCTTTAAGCCGTACTGGGAGCGATGGGCCTCGTCGGCTATCACGACGATGTTGGAGCGGCCGTTGAGTCTCGGGAAGACGGCCTCGTCCTTCTCCGGGACGAATTTCTGCATGGTCGTGAAAAAAACGCCCCCGGATTCCCGCCCCGCCAGCATGCGCCGCAGGTCGTCCCGGGTTTCCGCCCGTTCGGGGGTCTCGCCCAAAAGTTCGCGGGCTCCCATAAAGACGTCGAAGAGCTGGCCGTCCAAGTCGTTGCGGTCCGTAACCACAACCAGGGTGGGGTTGCCCAGGGCGGGATTTCGCATGAGCTTGCCCGCGAAGAAGGCCATGGTGACGCTCTTCCCGGAGCCCTGGGTGTGCCAGACGATGCCGCCCTTCCGGGACCCGGGCTCCACAACCCGGCCATAGCCAGCGCGCTCCGCGGCGGTGTCCTTCTTAGTCCCCACAGCCGCGATGGCGGCGACCCGCACCGCCTCCCGCACCGCGTGGAACTGGTGGTAGGCGGCTATCTTCTTCACGACCCCGGATTCCGTCTCCTCGAAGAGCACGAAGCTCCGGAGGAAGTCCAAAAGCAAATCCGGCGCGAAGAACCCTCGGACGGCCTTTTCCAGCTCGTACTCCAGGCGGGGCCTGTCGTCCTCGTTCCGGAGGACCCGCCAGGGGAGGAAGCGCTCCGCCTCCGCGGTCAGGGAGCCCACCCGGGCGGAAAGCCCGTCGGAGACGACCAGGGCCTCGTTGTAGACGAACAGGGGGGATATCTCGTCCTTGTAGGTCTGGAGTTGACGGAAGGCGTCCTCGATTCCGACCTGCGCATCCGCGGGATTCTTGAGCTCGATCACGGCTATCGGGACGCCGTTGAGGAAGCAGACCAGATCCGGCCTGCGGGGCCGCTTGGTCCCTTGGACGGTGAACTGGTTCACCACGAGGAAGTCGTTGTTCCCGGGATTCTCGAAGTCCGCGAGGCGCACCCGGTCCCCCCGGCGCGCGCCCGCCTCCTCGATCTCCACGGGAAGGCCCTTTACAAGGACGCGATGGAAGGCGCGGTTGTTGAGGACGAGGGAGGGCTCCTTGGGGCGGCTCAGGGAGCGCGCGGCCTCCTCCAGGACGGACTCGGGGACCCCCGGATTGAGCCGGGACAGGGCGTCGGCCAGGCGGGGAAAAAGGAGGACCTCCCGGTAGTCCGAGCGTTCCGGGGATTGGCCGTCCGGGGCTATGTCCGGGCCGTAGAGGCAGCGCCACCCCGCGTCGCGGAACCACGATAGGGCCAGGCGCTCAAGGTCGGATTCGTTCATATTTTCTATCCTTATGCGTTTACATCAATTCATTCGGCTCTCTACAAGCCCCGCGATCCTGGCTCCCTCGTAGTTCAAGACTACAGGCTGTTCCAGACAATAAGAACGGACGATCGGGTTCAAACGTTTGCGCAGTTCATCCTGCAGGGGGGGGAGACCGTACTCCGGATGGTCCGGCAGGACAAGACAGGGAATAATTTGAACCGACGAGAGAATATCGGCTCTCATTTCGTTCGGCAAATCCGAGGAAGCCGCATATCGTCTGTCCGTTTTTAATCCAAGGTAGACTAGAAGGCTGTTGATCATTTTTTGATAAAGGAAATTATGATATTGTTCCCATGTATCCTGCGAGCCGCCGGACCCCGGCGGCCTGGGAGAGCTTTTTTTCGCTTCGATCAGGAATACTTTGACGTTGTTTCCGGTTCGTTTACGAATGGCGAACTCGACCGTTTTTACGCCTTGACCGATACCCCGCATCGTAGGACTTTTCTCGATGTTGAAGAAACTGCCGGGTTCTTTTTTGAATACCATCCCCGATTCGAGGTTGTCGCTCATTCGACGACCAATCCCACTTCTTCTTTGTAGAGTCGGATCGATTCCGCGATAATCGGATTGTCGGGGAACCCCGATCTCAGATTTGATTGCTCCGAGCCGACCTCCGTGAAAGACAGGACGGGCATGGACTCTTTCGCCCTCTGCGCGATGAGGGAGAGGCACTTGATGACGAAGTACGAATGCGTCGAGACGAAGAACTGGAGCCCGCAGCGGGAGAGCAGCTCAATGATCCCCATGAACTTAGCGATGGCTTCCGGGTGAAGGGCCGATTCGGGCTCGTCGATGAAGATGATGGACCCGCGGCCGAGGTAGCGATTCCCGAGCAGGGTGTCCAGGATCGCGACCTTCTTGACGCCTTCTGAGGCCGAGACGATGGGGAAGGTGTACCGCTCCTTCCTCTTACGGTAGACCCATCGGTCCTTGTCCTCCTGATATTCCACGGTCCCGTCTATGAGCTCCTCGAGTTTGTTTCTTGCCTCCGCGAACTCCGGGTAGTTTCTGCCGCGCCTGGTGTGGATGGAGAGGACTTTCGCCAAGTCAAAATACGTGTCGTCGAACCCGAAGCTCTTCTCTATCTCACGGGAGCTGATGATGGGTTTGTAGAGCGTCAGGACTTCCTTCGCGGGAAGGAAGAGTGAATTGGACTGCAGCCCTTTAACCGGTCCCTTCAGATCGACGATCGTATCCTTCGTGCTCTCGCCGAAGGAATAGGCAAGGGTTCCTTCATCCAAGGATAGGCTGAAGGAGAGTTTCCCCTCGGCTCCTTTCCTCACGAGTTCCCCGAGCCGTTCCGTCTGGAAGGTCCAGTAGAGTTTCGGCGCCAGGATCGACTCCAGCCTCCTCGGCTCGTCCCCGCGTTTGTATTCCTCCAGGGATTTGACTGCGGTATAGGCAGCCTTGAGAAGGAAGGTTTTGCCGGTGCCGTTGTTGCCGATGACGAGGTTGATATTGGACAAGCCCTTCCAGTCGAGGGCGCCGATGGGGCCGAAGTTCTCAAGACGAAGCCTGGATATCATTCGTCGCTCCTAACGCCATTATCGTTTAAAATTCCACGAATCGGCAATACGGGAAAGAAAATGGTTTCCGTCATGGCGGGGCCCCTTCTATAAGGTTTTTGATTATTTCGTCCAATGCGGCTTCCCGGGCGAATGCGGGATACCCGAGCCTACGCAGCACGGAACGGGCCGAAGTTCTCATCTCGGCCTGGACGCTCTCCCGTTTCTGCCAGTCCACGTACTGGCGCTTGGCGATTTCGTCTGCCACTTCCCGGGCCATGGACTCAATCCGGACCGGGCTCACCTCGTCCGGAGAAATGGGGGCTGATAGGGCGTGAATAATGCTGCCCGCGGAATTCCCCGGTGCGAAGGCAAGCGGCGGTTCCGCTTCCGTCACGGGGGCTTCCGCTATTCTTTCAGCCGGCGCAGTTGCTTCCGCGAACCGTTCCGCCCCGGCCTCCTCGGCGACGAGGCTGTTACAATACAGGGAAGCGCCGATCAAGTCGGGAAATAGGCTGGCGTGGTGCACGTTCATGCGGCGCAGCTGGCGGAGGCACTCGCTTCGCCCCTCGTTGGGTATGTAGATCTTGCAGATGTACCGGGAGAGGGCGTCCGCCTCCCTGCCCCCCTCGATGTCGCCGAGAACTTCCTCCTTGAGGGAATTGACCAACGAGTTCTCCAGGGTGTCGCCAAAGGCTGAATAGGTGAAAAGCCCCGCTTGGTTCACAAGGCGGCCGTAGTCGTCCTTCCGCGGCTCCAGGATGTCCACTCCGGGGCAGCGGTCTTCGGCCTCCACGTGGGATTTGTTGAGAGCGTAGACAGCGCGATACAGATTCGGTTCCTCCCGCTCCCGGTCTTCCCGCTCGAAGGCGAAGAAAAGGGCCACAAAGGGCGAGTAGGTCCAATCCAGGAGGGGCGTAAGAAGTCCGTAGTGCTGGCCCACGGCCCAGAGTTCGTTTTCCTCCGCCGCCTCCACGAGCCCCCGGTCGTCCAAGCGGCCCCGCACCGCCCGCCGGAAGAGGGCTATCTGCCTCTCCGCGTTTTCCGCCGTTACGATGCGGCGCTCGTCCAGGCGTCCCAGGGAGGGAGCCAGGGGCCAGTCGTAGCGGCGCTGCCCCCGATAGATGAGCCGGGTCCCCCGGCGGTTGAAGAAGTCTTGTTCGAGAATGTCCGAGAACGCCCGCCAGTTTGCCACCTTCGTGACGGGAACGCGCCCGCTCGCCTCGTCGTTCAGGATAGCGAAGTCCGGCCACGCGGGGATCTCCCCGAAGTATTCGGAGATCCCCTGCGCCGCGCTCACGCCTCATCCTTCACCGGCGCCTCTATCTCCCCGGATATAAGCTTGGGCAGGAGGGAGTCGCGGACTTCTCTTAATTGCCTGTTTTCCATTTTCCTCGAAAGTGCAATATCCGCAATAATACTCATGGTCCGATCCATCTGCTCGAGTAGTTCCGGCTTTGGAACGAGAACTTTTGCCTCTGAAAGATGCATTCTCTGGATATGCCCCATCGTTGTTGCTTTGTTCGCAGCGATTTGACGAAATTCCGGCAGATGAAAAAGGGTCCATTGATAATAGAACCATTTTGGGAAAGCGGCCGAACTAACTTTGAATAGGTGTTGATTGAGGGCGCCATCTTCACCAGCCCATATTTTTACTTCAAGGCTTCCCGACCACGAAAAGAGCATATCTCCGGCATGGACTATATACTCATCGGGTACTTGATCGTTTGCCAGATCAGCTCCTTCAACGCTCTCCGCGTTGAGTTGTGCGATCTTTATCACCGGATAATTGCCGGTATCAGCAGGAGGATATTTCTGTAGCGCCAATCC
>CAYTYG010000146.1:0-7771 GCA_964441515.1 uncultured Treponema sp. | reverse complement strand
TCGATCCCGGGGCGTCCGGGAGGCCGCCCCGGGATCGATCGGGAGAGTATGGCATAAAACCGCGTTGCGAGTGAAGGCGGGAGCTAGAATCTAACCTCTACCTGGAAGCCCGCCTGGACCGACCAGGACCGGGTTTGGGCCGGGGAGGAGCCGTTGGCGGACTTCAGGTATGTGGTGAGGATACCGTTCTGGGCCAGGTCCCAGGCCCAGGCGGCCTGGAGGCTGATTATGCCTTCCTCCAAGTCCGCGAGCCCCGAGAAGGCCAGGGTGTGGTAGTCCGCGGCCTCCCAGGAAAGGGCCGCGTAGAGGTTGTGCGCACCCGGGAAGAGCGGGTCCGCCTCTTGGCCCCCGCCGTTGTAGTAGTATTCGCAGGCCAGGACGAAGTCCCCGAAGGATGCGTCGAAGCCGGCAAGGGCGCGGAGCGCGGCTCCGCCGCCGTCCAAGGGCAGGTCCCAGGCGGCGTCCGCGTAGAGGCTTGCGAAGGAAAGGTCGGCCTTGGCGTCCGCCCCCGCGATCCAGACCTCCCGTCCTCCGTCCCAGGCGGCCAGGAGGCTCCCGTCCAGGGCCTCGAAGGCGAAGCCCGCCAGCCGCAGGGCGTAGGACCCCTCCGAGAGGTCGTACGCCGGGGCCGCCACGGCCTCGGCAAGGGATAGGTCCCCGAGGGGCACGGTGAGCCGCACCGCGTCGCTCCCCCGGCGGACCACGGAGAGCCCGGAGAAGTCCCGCTCGGTGAAGATGTCCACGGGGCTCCAGGCCGTCCCCTTGCCGTAGTTCACGACCTGGCGGCCCGTCGTGAGGGAGAACGCCTCGGCGTTCCACTTGACGTAGGCCGTGCGTACCCGGGCGGCCAGGACGGTTTCGGCTGCGGCCAGGGAGCCTGGAGCCGCCGGCGCGTACAGGATGTCGGCGGGGAAGGCAACCAAGGGGTTGACCACAGCCGCCGCGAAGGCCCGCGCGGCCGCGCCCGAGAGGAGGGAGGCCTCCAGGGAAAACTCGGCCCGCAGGACGGAGCCCCGGGCGGACAGGGTCGCCTCGAGGGAGGCGGCGGAGCCCCAGGACGCGTCCGTCCCCTCGGCCCCCGCGCCGAAGCCCCGGGCCGTCAGGATTCCCGCCAGGGTCCAGGTCTCCTCCTGCGCCGCCAGGGGTGCCGCCGCCAGGATAGCCCCTAGGACCGCGGCCGCGGCGGCGCGGGAGGCGGCCCCCGGACGGTGAGGGCGCCCGCCTCCAGCCCCGCCCGGGGCCCGGTCCCGGAGTGCGTCGCGCCCCTTCACCGGGTGAGCTCCGCCATGCTGAACCGGGAGTCTTCCAGGCGCACGTCCAGCTTGAGGTCCTCCAGCACGAAGACCGTCCGGGTGTCCTTCCGCAGGCGGTTGACCATCTCGGTGCGCACGGGATACCAGCGCCCCCCCACGTTCCGGACCTCCAGGGAGCGGCTCTCCTTCAGGAGCCTCCCGCTCTTCGCGTACATCTCGCCCCGGAGGCCGACGTATCGCTCCTTGTCGATCCAGAGCACCCGCCGGTCATACGTGGCCTTGGGGGTACGCGCCCGGAGCTCCAGGACCCAGACGGGGCGGCCGTCCAGGACTTCCTCGCGGAGTATGGCCGCGGAATACTTCTCCAGGAGGGCGTCCGACTCCATGGCGTCCTCGTAGGAGACGTCGCTGCCCATCATGCCCTCCTTGAGAAGGTGGCCGGAGATCTTCACGGTGTCCTGCTCCCGGGGAAAGTACATCCAGAGGTTCTTGTCCAGCTTGAGCATCCGGGTTCCCCGGTCCTCGGGATTCGTGAACTCGATGAAGGCCTTCGAGTCGCCCACGGCCCAGGCCCGCATGGTCTTGATCCGGGTGTCCCCGGCCAGGGTGATCTCCATGCGCCCGGTGTACTCGATGGACTCGAAGGCCTGGTTGGAGTCCACCCGGCGGAGGATCTCCTCGGCGCTCTGTCCCCAGGCGGAAGCGGCCGCGGCCAGGACCAGGGCCGGCAGTATGGTACTACGTTTCATGAAAACCTCCATTCCGTCTGCGGGCAGCCTGCGCGGGATAGGATTCTCGACACCCCGCGGCCGGCCGCCCGTCCGTCGATTCTCCGTGCTATGCGCTCCGTATAGCGTCGATCGGGTTCATTTTCGCGGCGCTCCGCGAGGGCAGGAGCGACATGGTCGCCGCCACGACGGAGCCCAGGGCGAAGAAGGCCAGGGCCAGCGCGGGATTGACCGTCGGGTACACGATGTTGTCCATGGGCCACTCGAAGCCCGACATCGAACGCGTGAAGTCCATTCCCACCTTGCTCAACACGAAGTTCATTCCAAGCCCCAGGACGGCGCCCACGGCGGAGCCGGCCATGCCCAGGAGGGTTCCCTCGGCCAGGAAGAGCTTGAGGATGTCCCCCTTGGGCATCCCCATGCTCTTGAGAATCCCTATCTCCTTGCGCCGCTCCAGGACGACCATCATCATGATGTTCGTGATGATGAAGGCCCCCAGGAAGGCCACGAAGAGGTAGATGTACAGGTACATGGTTTCCGCCATCCGGACGAAGCGGGGGAAGTCCCCCAGCCGGGTCCAGGGCTGGATCGAAAGACCTTCGAAGCCCAGGGCCGAAAGCCGGGACTCGAGGAGGGCCGCGGCGCGGTCCGATTCCCGGTAGTCCTTGAGCATCACCAGGATCTGCTGGGCGCCGTCTCCCAGGCCCAGGAGCTCCCGGGCGTCGGCCAGGCCGATCTGGAAGACCGCGTTGTCCAGGGTGTTCACGTTGGTCTTGAAGATTCCGGTTATCCGGAAGCGCTTGAACCCGAGGCCGTAGTCCGCCTTCTGGGTCACCACCTTAAGGATGTCCCCCACCCCGAGCCCCAGGTCTCGCGCCAGGCCCTGGCCCAGGATGGCCTGGCCCGGGGCGTCCAGGTACGTTCCTCCGGGCTGAAGGCTCCGGTCCAGCATGAGGAGGTTCTTCTCGTCCTCCGGGTCGCCGGCTATGCCCAGGGCGGTCTTGGAGTTGGGCCCCGAGGAGAGCACGACCCCGAAGCGGATGCGCTCCGCCGTCCGGGCGACCCTGCCCTGAAGCTCCGGGATTTCCTCGACCGCCCGGGCCAGGGCCGCGGAGTCCGGGATCGATTCGTCCACGGGCATGAAGCGCTCCCGGGCGCGGTAGCCCTGGGTGGTGATGTTGACGTGCCCCGTATCGTTTTTCGTGTAGTTCTTGACGATGGAGCCCATCATCCCGCCCATGAGCCCGTTTAGGAAGAATATAAGCAGGATGGATATCAGGACGGACAAGCCCGCCAGCAGGCTGCGGCGGCGGTTCCGGCCCAGGTTCCGTACGGCCATAGTCCAAATTCGCATGCGGTGCCTCCTTCAGACGAAGCGCAGGGCGTCGGTGACCTGCATCCGGGCGGCCCGCTTCGCGGGGATGCGGGCGGACACGAAGGACACCACCAGCCCGAAGAGGAACCCGAAGACCATGGTGAGGGGTTTCCACTCCCCGTACAGCCGCGTCGCGATGGGCATGCCCCCCATGTCGACATCCCCGACCATTTCGGCGAAGGAAATGCCGTAGGTGGAGGTCAGGGCGACGATGGCGATCCCCAAGAGGACCCCCGCGAGGCTCCCCGCGAAGCCCACGATGAGGCCCTCCAGGGTGAAGAGCCTCCGGATCTCCCGGGCGGTCATGCCGTGGGCCCGCAGCACCCCGATTTCCCGGATCCGGGCGTATACGGCCATTAGGATCGTGTTCACGATGCCCACGCCCGCTATTATCAGCACGATCAGGATGATGGCGGTCGAGAACTTTCCCTTCATCTCCCGCATGGCCAGGTAGTCCTGGGCCAGCTTTCGTATGGAATCCGCCCGGAGACCGGGCAGGGTACGGTTCAGGTCCGCCGCCGCGGCGTCCGCCTCCTTGAGCTGGGAGTCCAGGGTCGGATACGTTCCCCCGGCCGTGACGATCTCCGTCACCAGCCCGTCCAGGCTCAGGAGCTCGTCCGCGTCCTTCCAGGCCATGAAAAGGCCGGCGGAGTTCAGTTCCGGGTTGGGGCTTTCGATCAAGCCCGCTATCCGGTACTCGTCCGCGTTGACGTTCTCGTGGACCGTGGAGGCGGAGACCAGGACGAAATCGCCCAGCCCCAGCCCAAGCTCCCGGGCCAGCTCTCCGCCCAGGACGACCTCGCCGGGTTCCGCCCGGTCCAGCCAGACCCCCTCGGCCACGACCTCCGCCAGGTCCAGCACCTTCCCGTCCCGCTCCGGGTCCACAGCCGCGGCCAGGACGGGTATCTCGTCGGAATAGTTGGAAAGGCGCGCCACGAAACGGGTCCGGGGCGCCGCGGCCCGGATGCCGTTCCCCCGGGCCAGGACCTCCCGCATCACCCCCTCCGGGTCCGGTATCCCGTAGTCCAGGGGATTGCCCTGCAGGTTGTCCACGTATTCGGGGGTACGTATCTTGAGGAAGGACTCCGAGAACCGGACCATGTTGTCTATGGTCATTCGGTCCATGCCCGCAAGGATGGAGTCCGCGTAGATGAAAAGCCCGATCCCGATCATGAGGACCACGCCGGTTATCGCGGTCCTCCGCTTGTTCCGCAGCACGTTCCGCGCCGCGATCTTGAAGAGGGTGCCCATGCTTACCTCCTCTCGTCCGAGATGACCGCGCCGTCCCGGAGGGTGACGACGCGCCGGGCGTGCTCCATGACCAGCTTGTCGTGGGTGGAGAAGAGGAAGGTGGTCCTGCGCTCCGCGTTGATCCGTTTCATGAGCTCCACGATCTCCTCGGCGGTCTTGGAGTCGAGGTTCGCGGTGGGCTCGTCCGCCAGCACCACGATGGGGTCCTTGACCAGGGCCCGGGCGATGGCCACCCTCTGCTCCTGCCCGCCCGAGAGCTCCCGGGGGAAGCGGTGCTCCATTCCCGAAAGCCCAACGGCGTCCAGGAGCTCCCTCGCCTTGACACGGGCCAGGCTTCCGTTCCTGCGCCGCTCGATGACCAGGGGAAGCTCCACGTTCTCCAGGACGGTCAGGACGGGTATGAGGTTGTAGGACTGGAAGATGAAGGAAACGTGCTCTTTCCGGTACTCGGACAGTTCCTTTTCCCCCAGGGCCCGCAGCTCCCGGCCGTCGTAGACCAGGCGTCCGGATGTGGGGACGTCCAGGCAGCCCAGGATATTAAGGAGCGTGGTCTTGCCCGAGCCCGAGGGCCCCACCACGGCCATGTACTCGCTCTTCTCGATGTCCAGGTCCACCGAGTCGAGCGCCGTCACCTCGTTCTCGCCTTTCTTATAGATCTTCCGGATTTTTTCCAGGTGCAGCATCGCCATGGGAACCTCCTTCGCGCGGTTTGTCCCGTGTCTTTCCTCGATTCTTGTTCGGACGTTTTTCTCCGTGCCATATCTCGGTCAACGCCTGGAGGCCGAACAGGTCCTTCGACTTCAGCTCCTCGGTTATGGAATTGGGAACCAGCATCATGGAGTTGCCGGCTTTGAGCCCCTCGTTCAGGATGGAGAGGCTCTTGAGCTTCAGGGCCAGGTCGTTACGGTTGTAGATGTCCCCGGCCTCCGCCAGCTTCCGGGCGATCTCGATCTCCGCCTCCGCCAGCAGTATCCGCCCCTTTTTCTCCCGCTCCGCCTTCGCAAGCCGGCTCAGGGTGCCCTGGAGGCTCTCGGGGATCTGGATGTCCGTGATCTCGATGTGCTGGACCGTGATCCCCCACTCGGTGGTTTTCTTGTCCACCTCCGCGCGGAGCTGCTTCTCTATCTCGTCGCCCCGCTCCAGGAAGGCCGAGAGGTCGTTCCGGCTGACGGCGGCCCGCAGGGCCGTCTTGCACGAGAGGATGACGGCCTCCTCGTAGTTCTGCACCTCCAGGATAGCCTTCTCCGCGTCCCACACGAGCCAGAAGCAGATCGCGTCCACGGTCACGGTGACCGAGTCCCGGGAGAGGGTGGTCTCCGCCGCGAAGTCCGTGACCCGGATCCTCAGGTCCACGACGTTGGCCACCCGGTCCGCCAGGGGCACCAGGAGGAAGAGGCCCGGCCCCCGGACCCGGTGGAACTTCCCGAAGCGCAGGACGATGGCGCGCTCCCACTCCTCCATCTTCTGGACCGCCGGGGCCAGGAGGACCCCCGCGGCCGCGAAGGCCAGGATCAGGCCGGACTCGCCGCCGCTCCACACGGCCAGCGCGAAGGCGGCCAGGAGGAGGACCTTCACGGAGGCGCCCCACCGGGGAAAGAGCGCCGCGAGGGCCACGGCCAGGAGCGGGGCGCCCAGCAGGGCGGCGAAGGCGGCCGCGGAAGGCGCCGTGCCTTGCAGGAGTCGGGCGGCCAGGGAGAAGCCCGTCAGGGCGGCCAGGAGGGCGGCTCCCGCGGCGTTCAGGGCGAAGTCCCTGCGCGTTTCCGGCCTGCGGGCGTTCTTAATGAGCTTTTTTTCGGGCTTTTTCCTACCAAGGAACCACACCTCAGACCTCCTCGAAATCGCGTACAAGATCGATGATGCCCTGCCGGTCCACGCCCAGCGCCACCATGTTCCGCACGAAGCGGGCGACCTCCGCCTCTATCTTTTTCTTTCGCTCCGCGTCCTCCAAGTCGATGCGCTTGTCCGCCACGTAGGTTCCGCTCCCGACCTGGGTGTTCAGTATTCCGCGTATCTCCAGCTCCCCGTACGCCCGGGCTATCGTGTTGGGGTTGATCTTCAACTCGATGGCCAGGGAGCGGATCGTGGGAAGCCTATCCCCCGGCACCAGATGGCGCGCCAGGATGGCGCTCTCTATCTGGTCTATGACCTGGCGGTAGAAAGGCACCCCGCTCGCCGTGTCCAAGGAAAACCGGATTTTCCTGTCGGACATTGTACTAATCATATAGTACAAACCTAAATGAACTAGTACAATAAGTCAAGTGGTATTTTCCCCCGGCTCCGAGGGCTCCCGGACGCCCTTCAGGGACGCGACGATGACCTCCAGATCCGCCAGGTACCCTTCCAGGGCCTTCTTCCCCTCCAGGGTCAGGCGTATCCCCGTATAGGGCCGGTTTTCCCGGTATCCCTTTTCGATCCGTATGTAGTTCGCGGCCTCCAGGGTCTTGAGCTGCACCGAGAGGTTCCCGGAGGTGAAGCCCAGGACGTCCCGGAGCTCCGTGAAACCTATCTCCGCCTCCTTGGAGGAGGCTAGATAGGTCAGGATCCTGAGCCGCGCCTTTTCGTGGATCAGCTTGTCCAGGTCCGGGGAGGTCCATCCGTCCGGACGGCTCATTCCCCCTTCTCCCGGAGCCGGGCTCCCAGGAACAGGGCTCCCGCGAAGGCGTAGAGCATTCCGCCCAGGATGGCGAAGAGCCATAGGAAGGGAGCCCTCTCCACGAAGAAGAGCCCCAGGGAGCCGCTCAGGAAGCACCACCACCCCAGGACCTGGAACTCCCGGACCCCCGACACGAAACCGAAGCCGTTCGTCCAAAAGGTCAGGAAGACGGCCGATACGGGCAGGGCATACCACGGGCGGCCGATGGATACGGCGAAGGCGGACCCGACGACGGCGCCCAGGAGGGATGGGATCTGGACGTGGAGCAGGGGGCCGGAGTACAGGGATTCCAGGATATCCCCCCAGCCCAGGCGGGGAGTCGTCCGCGCGGCGGCCCGGTACAGCACGATCATCTTGCAGGCCCCGCTCCCCACCAGGAAGAGCGCCAGGGAGGCCCAGAGGAAGGCCCTCCAGACCGGGGGCAGGGCCGCCAGGCTCCCGTATTTCGCGGAAAGAATGTGGGCGGACAGGGAGAAGAGGGAGACCGAGAAGGCTCCGAAGAGGGAGACGG
>CAYTYG010000145.1:5510-7779 GCA_964441515.1 uncultured Treponema sp. | reverse complement strand
GCAACTGAAAAGCAAGTCGGGTATCTGGAACCGGGACCTCGACATCGACCTGTACGCGATTGGGAACAAGCCGGGCCCCTCCTCCGCTCCATCCTGCGCCGGGGCGGCGGGATTTGCGTCCACTGCAAAGGAGGGCTCGGCAGGTCCGGGACGATCGCCGCGCGGCTCCTCGTGGAACTGGGCGTCCCTCCCGTGGACGCCATCCGGAAGGTTCGGGTGGCCCGGAAGGGGGCCATCGAGACGCGGGAACAGGAAGAGTACGTCCTTTCCTTTCAGCACATAGCGGACCGGGCGGACCGGTTCCGGGGCTGCCTCCTGGGCGGGGCCGTGGGGGACGCCCTCGGGGCACCCGTGGAGTTCACGGACCGGCCCGCGATCCTGGACCGGTTCGGCCCCGGAGGTATCCGGGACTTCGTGTCCGCGTACGGGAAGATTGGCGCGATCACGGACGACACCCAGATGACCCTGTTCACCGCGGAAGGCATGATCCGCGCACATGTACGAGGCTGCCTGCGCGGCCTTTCCACCTATGAAGGAGTGACACAACACGCCTATCTTCGTTGGCTCGCCACCCAGAATTATTCTCTGGATGATACCAAGTTTGGGATGGATGGTTGGCTCATCGGGCACAAGGAGCTATTCAGCCGGCGAGCCCCGGGCTGCATCGAGCCCAAGGAGATCGGCGTCCCGGGTGGGCCTTCGCGGTGTATCGTACCAGAGGCTGAAGAGGAGAGCGCCTTTTAGAAGGAAACTCATCTGGTAGGGAGAATCGGACAGTCGGTAGAGGAATCGCTCGAGCGCGTATCGCGTGAGGAGAAGATTGAAGTCACTCCCGCTGGTGCGCGCCTTGGCGAGCAGGCGATCGTGGACTGAAGTCGCTTTACCGTTGGCTTTCAAACAATAGCCTCCAGATAGGGACGCATGACATTCGTCACTCGATCGATTTTGGCGCAAGACCAGAGCTCATTTTGGCTGATCAGCTTTAGTCTCGTGGCGTCCTTCAGCGCCTCAATCGCGACATCGAGTCCGACCTTGCTGCGGTACTTGAAGCAATCGGCGATCGTCTTCTCGATCGAGGTGATACGCACCGGGACCCCCTCGATCGATTTCACTTCGATACCATGCCGGAGAGCGTCTTGTCCGAAGCGCACAACTCTCAGGTTCAGATTATCGAGACTCGGTGTGCGAGCCTTCCGATCGACGGCGATCCAGACTTCTGCTGGCGCCTGCGTGGTCAGCTCATGGTAACGGAGTGCGGAGAGCAGACAGATTACAGCCTCAGGAATCTGCTTGCTGACGATGGTAAAATCCCCATGTTCATTTTGACGGTAGCTGGGAAGGCAGTAGAGTCCTCGACGTAGTCTCCGGAGTACTCCTGACGCTACATAGCGTGAAATCTCGATTCGTTTGAGGCCCAGCTTCTCGAGATCTTTTGAACGCAGGAGAGGCGCCTTTTTGAAGAGTCGGGCGATTCGAGATTCTGTTGTCTCCATGCTCCATGTTCCAATGCGTCGGCACTTATTGTCAAGTGCCGACATTACGGAACAGGAGGAAACCGAAGTGTATCACATATTATTCTTCGACAAAAGTAAACTCTGTTTTTTTTGTCGATGCGTCGTCCGGAATTGTACTCCTCTGGCTTTACTATTCGTGAATGCCACTGCTTATTTGTGAGGTGTTGAATTTCACCCAAACCGTTCTTCCTACACAACGAACGGATTCCCGATTTAGATTCCTACGACAGCGTGATTCTGTTCACTGCCATGGCCGAGTTGGGAAATCAGGGAGTAACGGAAGGTCGAAATATCCGGCTTGCTCATCCGGGGGTTCTCCTGCCTCTTCAATAGGCCGAACAGCATCTGAAGAAACAGGGGGTCCTTGCTCTTCTACTCTTCTTTTTTCTCCGACTCCTGAGTCGGGGATTTTTCCCGGGTCTCCCCATCCGTACTCTCTGGAGTATCTGTCGTAGACGGCCTGTAGCTTCGGACCGAGCATACGACAAGCCCTCTCGAGTATATCGAAGAATCCTTAGGCAATGAGACCAGATGTATACCCTTCAATCCCCGGCCGCCCTCCCGGGCCGGGCGGACATGGCGGCGCTCATCTTCTGCTTCACGGCCTGGAAGTCGATGACGTTCTCCACGCGGGAGTACCGCTCCGTCATGGCCATGGACTTGTGGCCCGCCAGCCGCATGATCACGAAGTCCGGGATGCCCGCGGCTCATCTTCCTGATTCGCCGCTCCAGCCCGCCTCCTCGCCCTGCCGCGC
>CAYTYG010000145.1:0-5410 GCA_964441515.1 uncultured Treponema sp. | reverse complement strand
TGTGCGCTTTCCGCCGCAGCCGCGGCGCGGGCGTTCCGGTTCAAGTCCCCCCGAACATAAAAAAAACCGCCTGTCGGCGGTTTTATGCCCAGAGGGGGACTTGGCTTCCGCGGCTCATCTTCCTGATTCGCCGCTCCAGCCCGCCTCCTCGCCCTGCCGCGCACTTCCTGTGCGCTTTCCGCCGCAGCCGCGGCGCGGGCGTTCCGGTTCAAGTCCCCCCGAATATAAAAAAACCGCCTGTCGGCGGTTTTATGCCCAGAGGGGGACTTGAACCCCCAAGCCGGTTAAGGCACTAGAACCTGAATCTAGCGTGTTTGCCAATTTCACCATCTGGGCGGATGGGCGCAGGCTACCCTGCGGCTATTTTTATATACGACATGCCGGAGGCGTGTCAAGAAGGAGAGGCTCGGCCTCTCCAGCCGCGAAAAACCGTGCTATAGTGGTTTTCCGGGCTTCCGGGAAAGGCGCATATCCGCATGGAACCAGTCATCGTGGACGGCAAAAACCTGACCATCCCGGAAGTCGTCCGCTCGGCGCGGGAGGGGGCCCCGGCCGTCCTGGCCGGGGAGGCGATCCCCCGCATCGAGGCCTCCCGGGCCGTGGTAGACCGTTGCGTCTCCGGGAACATCATCCGGTACGGCATCACCACGGGATTCGGGAAGTTCAGCGACGTCGTGATCTCCCCGGAAAAGAACGCGGACCTGCAGAGGAATCTCATCATGAGCCACGCCTGCGGGGTGGGGAATCCCCTTCCGCGGGAGGTGGTCCGGGCCATGCTCCTCTTGAGGGCCAACGCGCTGGCCGTGGGCAACTCGGGAGCCCGGCTCTCCACGGTGCGCGCCCTCCTGGACCTCCTGAACTCGGGGATAGTCCCGGTGGTGCCGGAGAAGGGCTCCTTGGGCTCCTCGGGGGACCTGGCGCCCCTGGCCCACGCGGCCCTGGTGCTCTGCGGCATGGGAGAGGCGTTCTACCGGGGGGAGCGGCTGCCCGGGGCGGACGCCCTTAAGCGCGCGGGGCTCGCCCCCGTGGAGCTCTCCGCGAAGGAGGGGCTCGCGCTCATCAACGGCACCCAGGCCATGACGGCCCTGGCGGCGCTCGCCTGCTTCGACGCGGTCCGGATTGTCCAAAAAGCGGACTGCGTCGCGGCCCTGACGCACCAGGCCCTGCGGGGGATAACGGACGCCTACGACGGCCGGGTCCACGAACTCCGCCGCCAGAGCGGCCAGATCGCCTCGGCCGCGGCCCTCCGCGCTCTCCTGGAAGGCTCCGGCTTCACGACGCGCCAGGGCGAGGAGAGGGTCCAGGACGCCTACGCCCTTCGCTGCGTTCCCCAGGTGCACGGCGCCAGCCGGGACGCGGTGGAATACTGCCGGGCGGCGGTGGAGCGCGAGTTGAACGCGGCCACGGACAATCCCCTCATCTTCCCGGGCGACGGGAACGGAGCGGACGGCCTGGGGGCGGACATCATCTCCGGGGGGAATTTCCACGGACAGCCCATCGCCCTGGCCATGGACTTCCTGGCCATAGCCGCCGCGGAGATCGCGGACATCTCGGAGCGCCGCACGGAGCGGCTGGTGAATCCCGCCCTCTCCAACGGCCTTCCGGCCTTCCTTATAAAAGAGGGCGGGGTCAACTCGGGCTTCATGATCCTCCAGTACGTGGCCGCGGCCCTGGTGAGCGAGAACAAGGTCCTGGCCCATCCCGCCAGCGTGGACTCCATCCCCTCCAGCGCGAACCAGGAGGACCACGTCTCCATGGGCACCATCGCGGCGCGGAAGGCCCGGTCCGTCCTGGAGAACGTCCAGAACGTGCTGGCCATAGAGCTCCTGTGCGCCTGCCAGGCCGTGGACCTTTTGGAGGGGCCGGAACGGCTCTCCCCGGCCACCCGCCCGGCCTACGAGGCCCTCCGCGCCCGCATACCCTTCACGGAAGCCGACCGGGTGCTCTACCCCGACATCGAAAAGGCGCGGGAGCTGATCGCGGAGGGCTGGGAGGACCGGTGACGCGCCGCCCCGCGGGCCGTGGAATTGCCTTAAGACCCCGGAACCATTATGATTTCTATCGGCGCCGGGCTTCGGCGTCCACGCGCCCTCTATCCGTTTCAGGGAGGCTTGTATGGCGGCTAAACGCGACTTCGGACTGAGGCTCAACCGTTCCGATCCCCAGGAACGCGGCCGATTGATGGCTTACATCAATATACGCCTTGCCAGCCTGGGCCTGCCGGTCTACTCCCGGGAGGGAACCGCCTTCATAGAGCTGGCCCGGGAGCTGATCGAAAACTACCGGGAAAAGGACCGGCTCCTTTCCGGCTACCTGCCCCCCGCGGACCGGCGCATCCAAACCTTCCTGGACGACTACCTGGCGGACTCCGGGCTCCCGGAGACCCCCCGCCTGCCGTCCAATACCCTCACCCTGGACCGGTACGGCATGGCCCGGGAGCTTTCCCTGCCCCCCGACGCCTCCCAGTACGCCTCCCCCACCCTTACGTCCTACCGGATACGGAACGGCATCCTGCACAACCCCGCCAACGACCGCCGCACGACGGAAGGGGTGTTCCATATCGCCGAGGGGGGGCTTCCTATACCCCTGGACAAGAAGGCGGTTCCCAGGGCGGCCTTCGGGAGCCTCCTGGCCGCGGCCTTCGCCCCCCCGGCGGATCTCATGACGATCCCCTTTACCGCGCAGGAACATCGCCCCGGCAGGGCTTTCCTCTCCCTGCTCCTGAGGCCCATCGTCCAGCCCGAGGTCCCCGGGGTCTGCCGGGAGCGGTCCATGGAGATACGGTTCTTCGCCCCGGGCTCCCTGGCGGCCAACCTGGACTTCATCGAGAGCATCTTCGGCAATTCCGGGGACCCGTACATCGCGGAAAACGATTCGGCGCTGGATCCCCTGCACTGGACCGGGCACACGGGCTGCATCATCCTGGCCACCCACTTGGTGGTCATGAAAAAGAAGGACCTGGGACTCCCCGGCTGGGACGAGGCCTCGGAGCGGCAAAAGCGCGACGGCATGGCCTGGAAGGACCCGGGGGAGCTTTACAACGACGGGAAGCCCTTCAAGCTCTGCGCCCGGGACGAGCGCGGGGTGATCGTGACGATCATCGCCGACAACTACTTCGGGTATTCCAAGAAGGAGGTGAAAACCCACATCTCCTTCTCCTCCAACCTCCTGGGGATGACGGAGGAGGAGCACGCGGGGGGGGCCCTGGTGTTCCCCACCTACAACCTGGGGACCCGCTTCGTTCCGGACGCCAACCTGCGCAGCACGGGACAGAACCTGGAAGGCGTCCTGGAGCTTCTCAAGGACCGCGTACAGGAGCAGCCGGACGGCTACGCGGTGGACCTGACCTTCCCGAACATCGTCTACCTCCCGGAGAACGCGGTTCTCTCCCTGGACGGACAGGAAGCCCGGTGGACCCGGGACGGCCGGGAGCACCGGCTCAGGCTCCTGCCCGAGGAAGTCTACATCCATCCCACGGGCTACAAGATCCGCATGGACCGGCATCCGGGCTCCGGCTCCTGGCGTTTCGTCGGCACCCAGGCGTTCGGCCTTCTCTGCCACAAGCCCTGCACGGTCTCCGGGGGCGGAAAATCGGAGATATCCAAGAGCATCTGGGACGCCATCGAGTACTTCCCCATCATCATTGGGGACTACGAGTCGGACATGGCCCAGGTGAAGGCCATCCTGGAGCGGGACTACCGCGACCGCTTCCGCAAGACCGGGGCGGAGCACCGCGTGGACGACCGGAGCGTCCTTTCCGGCAAGCGTTCCCTGGGGAGCGTCATCAAGCTGCTGTCCCCCTCCTCCCTCTATACCGACGAGTACAACGCCTGGCTCCGCGGCATCCCGGAGCGCATCAAGGCCCTGGTGTTCTTCGTGAAGCGCTTCTACATGCCGGACTGGGGCGACGACTGGGCCCGGCACTTCACCGTGGACACGGTGAACGGGGCGGCGGGGAACATCCTGAAGTTCGAGGGACGGGCCGTCCAGGGATCCTTCCTCCGGGTGGGCTACTGCATGGACGGACAGCGGCGCATCTTCAAGCTGCGACAGGACTTCCTGCCCGCCGAGAAAGTCCAGTGGGAGGACGATATCACCGCGAGCATCGTGCTTCCCCTGGCGAGCCTCAAGGAGCTGCCGGGCGCCTTCCCGGGGATCTCCGTCAAGTTCTGTAAAAACGGGGAAGCCCGCTTCTTCCAGCGTCCGGACGACGCGGTACACAGGGGCTACGACAAGCAGGCGGAGAAGGACATCTCCCGGACGGACAACTTCATCTCCAACTTCGAGCCCCTCACGAAGTCGCACGCCCACGCGATGATCGAGAAGACCGTGGAGTTTTCCTCGTACACCGAGCCCATGCGGCGCTTCATCGAGGAGGCGGAGAAGGACGACAAGTTCGACTGGTTCACGGCGAGCGACCAGCCCCGCCTGGTGGACGGCAAGCCCTCCAAGAATCCGCGCTACCTCCAGATGGACCCCAACTACATAGACACCGGCAAGCGCTATCTCGCGGACCTGGGGCACCGGCTCTTTCACCGAATCCCCGCGGATAAGCCCGTCCTCATACCCGTGGGCGCAACCCTGCCCGGGCGCAGGAACAACCCGGCGGAGACCGCGGCCAAGATACGCCCCCTGGCCGTGTACGGTCCGATCCACTACCAGGAGCTCCCGGAGCTCTTCATGGACTTCGTCTGCTCCCTGACGGGAAAAAGCCCGTCCACCACGGGCGCGGGGAGCGAGGGAGCCCTTACGAAGGGACCTTTCAACGCCCTGGTGCCCACCTCGGACCTGAACGCAGCCCTGCTTTCCTACATCCTCACGGGGTACTCCGGGTTCTCCAGCGCGGCGGGACACATAGGGGCCAAGTACAAGGTAAACCACGACATTTCCCTGCTGGTGCCCGAACTCTGGTCCCGCATGGAGAGCCCGGAAAAGGACCCCGCCTTCCTCATCGCCAACGGCTACCTCGAGAAGGTCGAGGATTTCGAGTACGAGGGCCGCGTCGTACCCGCGAGCCGCCTCGGCTACCGGATAACCTCGCTGTTCGCCTCCACCTTCCTGGGGCGCATCTTCGACACCCCCAGCTCCGTCTTCCCGGAGGACATGCTGAAGCCCGAGCTCCAGAACCTGGCGGAATTCGTGGACGGGGTGGAGAACATCGCGGAGGCCCAGGCCAAGGTGGCCCGGGCCTACCTGGCCGACGGCAGCGTAGAGGCCGCCGTCCCGCCCCTCAAGGCCATACTCCACGTCATGGCCGAGGGGGCCTGGCAGGGCAAGGGCATAGGGGACCCGGAGCTCCGCCGCCTCTTCGACCGGGAGTACGTCCTTTCCTCCGACTGGTACCGCGGTCGCCTGGAGCGCTACAGGGACAACCAGGTGGCCTTCCTGGAGCGCTCCATCGTCGAGATAC
>CAYTYG010000144.1:0-8013 GCA_964441515.1 uncultured Treponema sp. | reverse complement strand
CAGATCGCCGCTTTTAGCGATCCCGTGGCCGTGTCCCCGGTGCGTGCTGGCTATATAATCTTCCGGGCGTAAAAGAGCACAAACCGTGGCTGCAATCGCTTCCTCCCCGATATACAGGTGCACGAATCCGGGGATCTTCTTGTTCATGAACAGCGTTTCGACGTTGGTCTCAAATGCTCGTATCCGTACCATGGTTCGCAGAAGCCCGATCTTCTCGGGTTTCGGTAGTTTCGCGAAACCGTTCGGGAATTCCTTTATCCTTGACGGCATTTTCTCCTCCTGATACCGAGACATGCAATATCCATGCCCAAATGACAACCTTTACCCTTTTTTAAATTCATGGACAGCATGGAATTAGGGATACGGCCCGGCTGGGGAATCCGGTTGCCTGTTTCAGAATGATGCACTATACTGCTGAGACCTGTCCCGGATTGGAGCAGTATAGATGATACAATGGACCCAGACCAGCAGAACCGTGGACGCCGATTTCCCCGGCGCCGAAGAAAACGCGTCGGTTTTCAAGGGTTCGCCGGCGGCTATAATGAAAACTATAATCGATTCCATCTCCGACGGCATCATAATCCTGGATAAATCGGGCATTGTCCTATACATAAACCTGGAAGGCGCCCGGATTCTCAACCTGGACCAGGACGCGGTCATCGGCAAGCACGTGGAGCAGATCGTGGATTTCAAACCCGTGATCCTGGATGTCCTGGAGAGCGGCCAGGGGTATCTGGAAAAGGAGTTCATAATCCAGAGCCCCAGCCGGGGGCAGCTGCATTTCACCAAGACCGCGGTGGTGCTCCGCGACCGGTCCGGCAAGATGGTCGGGGTGATCGACACCTTTCGGCAGGTCGACATGGTCCACACGATGATCGCCCGCATGACGGGAGCTAAGGCGAAGTTCACGTTTTCCGATATCATCGGCAAGGACCCCGTCTTCACGGAAACCGTCAACCTTTCCAAGATGGCCGCCCAGAGCAAGGCGAACGTCCTCCTGGAGGGGGAAAGCGGCACGGGCAAGGAGATGTTCGCCCACGCGATCCACCACATGAGCAACCGGAGCACGGGGCCCCTCATCATCGTCAATTCCGCGAGCCTGCCCCGGTCCCTGGTAGAGAGCGAGCTTTTCGGGTACGAGTCCGGATCGTTTACGGGGGCGCGCAAGGAGGGGTTCGCGGGAAAGTTCGAGCAGGCGAACAAGGGAACCCTCTTCCTGGACGAGATCGGGGAGCTTCCCCTGGACATGCAGGCCAAGCTGCTCCGGGTCCTGCAGGACAGGACGTTCACCCGCATAGGCGGGAACAAGCCCATCACCGTGGATACGCGGGTCATCGCCGCCACGAACAAGAACCTGGTCGCAGAGATCCGGAACGGCAACTTCCGGGAGGATCTGTACTACCGGCTCAACGTCGTGAATATCCACTGCCCCAGCCTGCGGGAACGGCCCGGGGACATCCCTCTCCTTACCGGCCATTTCTCGCGGAAGAGCGCCGCCTACTACGGGAAGCCGGAATACGAGATCGAGGAGGAAGTGCTCCGCCTCTTCCGGGAATACCCCTGGCCGGGGAACGTCCGGGAGCTGGAAAACACGATAGAGCGGGCCGTGATCGTGTCCCGGACCAACCGGATCACACCCACGGAGCTGCCCCCCCATATCTCCTCCCTGCGGGGGGGCGCGGAAATCCCGTTGCCCGAGTTCAACCAGGGAGTCCTGAACCTGGAATACATGGAGAAGAACGAAATCCAGCGGGCCCTTCGCGTCTGCGAGGGCAACATCTCCTCCTGTTCGAAGCTCCTGGGAATCAGCCGGAACACCCTGTACCGCAAGATGAAGCGGTACGCCCTCTGACTCCGGATTCCGCGCCTCGGCCGCGCGCGGAAGCCCGCCTAATAGTAAGACCGGCCCCGTTTGGGGCCGGTCTCGTTTTTCCAGCCGGCGGGGGTCCGCCGGAACGGCCGGTTTTCGACTCAGGGTGTATAGAGCCCCGAGGCGATCGGCAGCCACAGGGAGATCTGGGGCAGCAGGATGAGGACGACCAGGGACAGGACCGCGGACAGGACCATGGGCAGGACGTATTTCACCATCTGGTCGTTGATGTTGCTGTCGATCAGGTTGGCCGTCACGTAGAGGTTCACCGCCACCGGGGGCGTGATCTGCCCTATGGCCAGGGCCACCACGAACACGACGCCGAAGTAGAGCGGGTCGATCGAGAGGGCGAGCAGGGCCGGCAGGATGATGGGCATGAAGACGTAGGTGATGCTTATGGCGTCCAGGAACATCCCCGCTATCAGGATCACGATGCTGGACAGGCAGACGAAGATGATCGGATTCCGGGTCAGGCTGGAGACCAGGTTGGCCGCCGCGTCGATTACGCCCAGGGTGGAGGCAGCCCAGGTGAAGATGCCCGCCATGGCCACCACGAACATCACGACCGCGGAGGCCTGGACCGTGTCCCTTAGGGCGTTGAAGATCACCTCCAGATTGATGGTCTTGTAGATGAACACGCCCACGAAGAGGGCGTAGAAGACCCCCATGATGGCGGACTCGGTGGGAGTGGCGACCCCGGCGTAGATGGAGCCCAGGATGATGACCGGCGCCAGGAGGGCCCAGAAGGAATCCAGGAACGCTTTGCCGATATCCTTGGCGGAGCCGGATTCCACGGATCCCCGGAATCCGTTTTTCCGGGCGATGATGTAGACGACGAGTATGAGGAAGACGCCGACCAGAACCCCGGGGAGGATGCCCCCCAGGAAGAGGGCGCCCACGGAAACGTCGGTCAGGTTGCCGTAGACGATGAAGGCTATGCTGGGGGGGATGATGATGGACAGTCCCGCGCCCGCCGCGATGGTGGAGGCGGCGAAGTACTTGTCGTAGCCCTGCTTGACCATCGGGGCTATGAAGACCATGCCCAGGGCCGCAGCGGTGGCCGGGCCCGAACCGGAAACTGCGCCCCAGAAGATGCAGGTGATCACCCCCGCTATGGCCAGGCCTCCCGTGCGCTTGCCGGTCACCAGGATTACGAAGCGGGAGATGCCGTCCACGATCTTGGACTTCTCCATCAGGGTTCCCGCCAGGATGAAGAAGGGAATGGCGATAAGGGGGAACTTGGAGATGTTCGCCTCGAAATTCCGGGAGATCATGGCCATGCCCAGGTCGAAGCTGACTATGGCGCCTATTCCCGCGGCGCCCAGGGCCATCGCTATCGGGATGCCGAAGGCGATGAGAAACAACAGTATACCGAAGACCAGTAAAGCGGCCATTACTTCCCTCCCTCCGCGTCCTCGGCCTTGGGAGCCCGGATCAGCATGTTTTTAACCAGCGACTGTATGACCATGATCGAGAAGATCGGGGTGCCCAGGCTGTAGATCCACGTGGGTATCCCCAGGGATTCCGAGGTGGTGTGGTAGAAGGTCATGTTTTTCCAGATTTCCCGGACCGAGTTGTAGATGATGAAGGCGAAGATCAGGACGCCTACGACCCCGGAAGCGAAGGTTACCGTCTTCTGGAGTTTGGGGCTGAAGCGGTCGTAGAGATTCGTCATCTTCAGGTTGGCGCCTTTCCGGACCGCCATCGATATCCCTATCAGCGTGATCCAGACGAACAGGTTGATGGTTATCTCTTCCGTGAACGCTATGCTGTTTTTGAACACGTAGCGGTTCACCACGTTGACGAAGGTCAACACCGCCATGGCGCCCAGAATGATCGCGCCGACGAGTTCGTCGGCGTGTATTTTTTTCTTGTCCATATCCTCGTCCACCCCCTGGGAAAAAGCTTCTTCAAAACCATGCTATATGGCGGTGTCTGTTGCTACAATTCTTTGTTTTTTGATAAACACGTTAAAACAGGAGGGGTGTCCAGAAGTTTTTGGCTTATGGGCACCCCTCTCAGGATGTCGGCTAGCTTCGTTCATGCCGCGGAAACACGCCCGCGGCGCAAGCCTGCGTCGAACTTCTTACTTCATGTCCTGGACGGCGAGGTTGTAGACATCCTTGCCGATCGTCGGAATCCATTTGTCGTATACGGGCTGCATCTTGTCCCGGAAGGCCTTCATCTGCGCGGGTGTGAGGGTCGTGATGACCATTCCCTTGCTGACCGCTTCCTTGAAGGGATCCGCCGGGAGCGGGTCCATCTTGAACTTGTTCTTCAGGAGGTTGAGGGATCGGTCCCCGTCCAGGTACGCGCGGGCCATGGCTTTTTCCCATTCCGCGGCCTCGACGGCGGCTTCCTGGATCGCCTTCTGGATGTCCTTGGGGAACTTGTTCCAGACCTGCATGTTCACGCCGAAGATGAGGGGGTCCAGGACGTAGTTCCAGTTCGTCATGTACTTGTGGTATTCCCAGATCTTGACGACCGTGAGCACGGACTTCGGGTTTTCCTGCCCGTCCACCACCTTCTGCTGGAAGCCCGTCACCGCGTCCGCCCAGTTCATGTTGACGGGGTCCGCGCCGAGCTGCTTGAAGATGTCGATGAAGATGGGGGATCCCGCCACGCGCAGCTTGAGCCCTGCTACGTCCGCGGGGGTCTTCACCTCGCGCTTGCTGTTGGTGAGCTGGCGGAAGCCGTTCTCTCCCCAGGCCAGGAACTTGATGCCGCCCTTCTCGAAGTCCTGGATGATCTTCTTGCCGGCCCTGCCTTTCTGGATCTTGTCGACGTTCTCGTAGGATCCGAGGAAGAAGGGGAGGTTGAAGAGGTTCAGGGACCGGATGACCGTGGACGCGTTGATGGTGGATTCCACCACGAAGTCGATGCTTCCGTCCGCCACGGCCTGATACCAGTTGGTCTGCTTGCCCGCCAGGAGGGAAGACCCGAAGTACGGTTTGATTTTAATTCGGCCGTTCGTCTTTTCCTTGACCAGATCCGCCCAGCGCTGGGCGCCGGCGCCCCAGTCGTAGGCGGGACCCACGTTGACCTGCATGGTGTACTCGGCCTTGGGTTTGAACGTACCCTGGGCGGCCGTCGTGGATACGGCGATCAGGGAGAAGAGAAGCAGAAAGCAGAGAACCGTTACGAATCTGTTCCGTTTCATGTTTGCCTCCATGGCTGTATCTAGCCCCTTTTTTGCTTTTTCGTCAAATTCTATTTTTTTCAGGGCTGTCCAATAGTACCAAGCAATTAATATGCCAACAATCCCTTTGTCCTTCTTTTGCGCTATTCCCTTATAATTAGGTGTTTTTTTCTTTATAGATCCTTTTACCGGCGGCGAGGTTGTCCCGTTCTGTGGCACGTGGGTGTTCATTTGCGCCAAAACGGGACAATCGGATTTGCTTGCAGTGTTTTTAAAATCGTGTTTATGATCGGTTTGCACGATTCCAAAGCCAGAGAGGTTGTACTATGTCGGATGTATTGTATGACGTCGCGATAATCGGGGCCGGGCCCGGGGGATACGTGGCCGCCATCCGGGCGAATCAGCTGGGATTGAAGGCCGCGGTGATAGAAAAGGACAAGCCGGGGGGAGTCTGCCTGAACGTTGGATGCATACCCTCCAAGGCCCTGATCCGCCAGGCCGAGCTGTACGGGGCCGCTTCCGCCCTGCGGGAGATGGGAGCCTCCGTGGATTTCTCGGGTTTCGAGTACGCCAAGGTTTTCCGCAAATCCCGCCAGGCGGCGGAGCGGTTGTCCAAGGGAATAGAATTCCTTCTTAAAAAGAACCGCGCGGAGTACATCCACGGAAAAGCCGTAGTCCGCTCCCCCGGGGAGATCGTGGTGGACGGCGAGAGGACGGTGCGCGCGAAGAACATCATCCTGGCGACGGGATCCCGGCCCCGCCAGATACCGGGCTTCGCCTTCGACGGGAAGACGGTGCTCTCCTCCACGGACGCCCTGATGCTGGAGAAGCTTCCCAAGAGGATGCTCATCCTCGGGGCGGGGGCCATCGGCATGGAATTCGGCTTCATTCTCAATTCCTTCGGCGTGGACGTGACGATCGTGGAGATGCTGGACCGGATCCTTCCCCTGGAGGACGCGGAGACCGTGGAGGTGATCCGCAAGGATTTTCTGAAGCGCGGCGTCAAGATACTAACGGGAACGAAGGCCTCTGGGGTAGAAAAGAAAAAGGACGGGCTCCTGGTAAAACTCTCGGGCAAGGAAGCCGGACAGAGCGAGGTCTCGGTGGACCAGGTCCTCGTCGCGGTGGGCCGCGCTCCCAATACCGAGGACCTGGGGCTCGAGGCCCTGGGCGTCGAGATGGAGCGGGGATACGTGACGGCGGGGGATTACTGCCGGACGAATGTCCCGGGGATCTACGCGATTGGGGACATCATCCCCACCCCTATGCTGGCCCACGTGGCCTCCAAGGAGGGGGAGATAGCCGTGGAGCACATCGCGGGGCGGACCCCCGCCCGGCGCGTCAGCCTGGACGAGACACCCTCCGCGGTGTACTGCGAGCCCCAGATCGGGAGCTTCGGGGTTACGGAAGAGGAAGCCGTCTCCCGGGGCGTTCGGTTCCGGAAGGCCGTTTTCCCCTACCGGGGCGTAGGCAAGGCCGTGGCAACCGAGATGCCCGAGGGGCTTGTGAAGATCCTGTACGACGAGTCGAGCGGGGAGATCCTGGGGGCCCACATCGCGGGGGATCAGGCCACGGAGCTCATCCACGAGCTGCTGCTCGCCAAGCGCTCGGGGCTGGCCCTGGGGGAGATAGCCGACATGATCCACGCGCACCCCTCCCTCTCGGAAGGGGTCATGGAGGCCGCGCGCCTTGCGGAGGGCTGGGCTATCCACATATGAAGGGTATCGAAAAGTCGGCCGCTTTACCGACGCCCTGTCCGGCCGGATCGAGGCTACCCGGGAAGGCCTTTTTCGGGGGTTCCGTCCGCCTTGCCCTTCATCTCCTCCAGCTTGCCCAGGGCGCCGGATAGGTGCGTCCGCAGGGCGGCCTCGGCGGCTTCGGGGTCCCGGTCGGAGATCGCCCGGACAAGGGCCCGGTGCTCGTCCAGGATCCTGGCGGGCCACCCCTCCAGCGCGAGGATTTTGCTGCGGCTGATGTCGATGTAGGTTTCCATGGCCGCGGAAAGCCCCTCGTAGACGCGGCTCAGCACGGGATTGTGGGCCGCGTTCAGCACCAGGGCGTGGAGCAGGGTGTCCCAGACGGCCCCGGAGGAACAGCCGTGGTCCGGGTTGTCCTGGACCGCCTCCAGGCGGCGCACGCAGTCCCGCATCCGCTCCAGCTCGTCCTCGGTGCGCCGCAGGGCCGCCAGGGCCGCGGCGGGCGCCTCGATCGCCAGGCGCGCCTCCATGAGGTGCGAAAGGAGATCCTCGGGCCACAGGGCAAGGAATTTCAGGCTGGCGGCGTAGTCCTCCGCCCGGGGCAGGGCAACGAAGGCCCCCTGCCTCTCCCGGATCTCCAGGAGACCCAAGGCCTCCAGGGTGACGATCGCCTCCCGGAGAAGGTTCCGGCTCACCCCAAGGCTTTGGGCCAGCTCCCGCTCCGGCGGAAGCCGGCCGTCCGGGAAGCGCCCGGGTTCCCGTATCATATTCGCGAGGGTTCGGACCAGCTCCGCCCGCTTTTTCTCCATCCGCGCTCCCGTCGTGCATCCGTTGTAAAAAGATTCTTGACGGCATTCTATACGGATGATACGATTTCCGTCAACATTGGTACTACCAAGGAAGTACCAAAAGGAGAATGTCATGAGAAAACTTCTAGCCCTGATAACGCTGGCCTGCGCCGCGGCGTCGGCGTCCTTCGCCCTGGAGATCAAGCTGGCCCACGTGGTGAACGAGAAAGACTCCTTCCACCTGGCCGCCGAGAAGTTCAAGGAGCTGACCGAGAAGTACACGAACGGCTCCGTGACGGTGAAGATCTTCCCGAACGCCGTGCTCGGGGACGAGCGGACGCTTCTGGAGCGCATGAAGATGGGCATCGTGGACGCGGGCATCATAACGAGCGGCCCCATCATCAACTTCATCCCCCGGTTCGGGGCCATCGACCTTCCCTTCCTCTTCCGGAGCCCGGAGCACGCCTACAAGGTGCTGGACGGCAAGATCGGGCAGGGCCTGTTCGCGGACATGGAGAA
>CAYTYG010000143.1:0-8019 GCA_964441515.1 uncultured Treponema sp. | reverse complement strand
CGGATGGTCCGTTTTATTGACGGTCGGTGTCTCCGTCGCCTCCGCCCTGGCCGCCGAGGGGGCTCTGAACATCCTCCGAAAAAGGCCGACCCTCTCGGACGGCACCGCAGTACTGACCGGGCTCCTGATCGGCTACGCCATGCCTCCTTCCGTGCCGCTCTATGTACCCTTCCTTTCGTCCGTGTTCGCGATCTGTGTCGTCAAGTGGTCTTTCGGCGGGTTGGGGGCGAACTGGATGAATCCCGCGCTAGCCGGTATCGCCTTCGCGCAGATCAACTGGCCCGGGGCCCTGACGGTATGGAAGGCTCCCCGTCTCCTGACCGGCGTGGATGGAGTGGCGGCAGCGACGCCGCTTTCCCTGCTCCGGAACGCCTCGGAGCACGCGGAAGGCATGCCCATGGATTTGCTACGGGACGCAGGGTATACGATCACAAGCCTGGACAGAACCGTTACCCGGTATCTTAACGAAAAAATATTCTCCAACCTCGGGGCCATGCTTCCGGACGGATACCTGGACCTCTTCCTGGGAATACGGCCCGGAGCCATCGGGGAAATCGCAAGCGGATTCCTCCTGTTGGGTTCCCTGGTCCTTATAGCCCGTAGCGTCGTGCGGTGGGAGATCCCCGCCTCCATACTCGCGGTGTACTCGGTCCTGGTTCGACTCTTCGGACTTGGGGTCGAACCGTTTTTTTCGGGGGACATCCTTTTCGCCCTGTTCACGGGAAGCTTCCTCCTGGTCGTTTTCTTTTCCGCGACGGATCCCGTTACCTCTCCGATGTCGAGACCAGCCATCCTCCTCTACGGTTCGGGAATTGGAGCAGTATCCTTCCTTTTCCGCCGCTTCGGATCAAGTTCCGAGGGTTCCGCATTCGCCGTGATCATCATGAACTGCTTGGCTCCCTTGCTGGATTCGCTATTCCCGGCCGTGGGATTCCACAAACGGTCACCGAGGGCACGGGAGGCCGGGAGATGAGCGGCACGAATCGGGAACGCCTGGCGGAAATTGCGGCTGCGGCATCCATCCTGGCCGTGATCGCGGCCGCGATCACGTTGGGGGTCCTTTTCCTTTCGAGGATGGATTTAGACCTTTTTTCCGCCAGAATGGTTCCCTTGGCCGTACAAAGCCTCGGACAGTCCGGCGAGCGTCTGGCGGCAACGGAAATTCCAAACAGGGGCTTTCGGTCTGTTCGGCGCGCCGTGGTTTTCCGGAATAAATCGGGAGCGGTGGCGGGCGCCGGCTTTTCCATGAGCCTGGAAATCCAGGGAGCCGCCCTTGGTGTTTTTCTCATAACCGACGAGAAGGGCAGGGTGCACCATGCGGACGTATGGCCCGGGGTTTCCGGGCTTCGCGCGGAGGAACTCCGGACATACCTAAAGCATCGGGGCAAGGGAACGACGGGCGGACTGGACCCCGCGGTAGACTTGGAATACATGGAGTTTTCGGTCCATGAGGCCATGGAGGAAGCTTCCTCGTTTTTCCATTCCTGGAAAGGGATGCAGAAATGACGCTAAAAAACGCCCAAGTATCTTCCGCGAATCCCTTTCTCCTGCTGGTTTCCGGTCTTTGTCCCGTTTTGATGCCTTCCTTTACCCTGCAGAACGGACTTATCCTGGGATTTGGAATTTCCATTCATGCCGTCCTGCTCGCGGCTATCCTTCCGGTGCTCCTAAGGGCCGTTCGCCGGACTTTGCATTTCACGATTGCCATGTCCCTCTCCGCATTGATCGCCCTCCTGTACGGGATTCTCATACGGGCCGTCTTCCCGTATGAAGCATTTGGACTTTCCCCCTACCTCTCCATCCTGGCATTGAACTGTTACGGACTAGCCATACTCCGCGGATCGCTTCGGCAGGATTCCCTTGAGAAAGTTCCCGAGTACGCAAAGAGCAGCGCCGTACTCTTCTTCACTGTCGCGGTATTTTCCGCCCTGCGGGAGGTCCTGGGTTCGGGAAGGATCACGTTTCTGCAGACGGAGACCCTTCAGGCGGTCCTGGATCTCCGTTTCCTTGTCCGGGTTCCGATTCGTATGGCCCTATTGCCTGCGGGGGCTTTCCTGCTTCTAGGGTATTCGATCGCCCTCTACAGGATGCGCATCCAGGCGAAAGGCAGGGTGAAGGAATGAGCTATCTCGGAATCGTCTTTACCTTCGTTTTCGCGGGGAACGTGCTGTTCCAGTACGGAGCGGGCTCCTGTCGAGGATCCGAATCCCGGGAATCCCGCAGGGGAGGGGCGGGCCTTCTCGTCCTCTGCGCGGTTTCCATGGTTGCCGCCGCGATCCACTCCACGGTATTCCGATATGCCCTGATTCCCCTGGGACTGGAAGCCCTGGAACCCGTCGCCTACGTCCTGCTCGTACCGTCCCTCCTGTACGCGCTTGCATCCATTTTGGCATCCGGTCCGAACCCGGCTCTGGCGGAGACAGGCAGGACGGCAAAGAAACTTGTTTTGAGCTGCGTCGTATACGCAGCCGCCCTCTCCGCCGCCCGGGGCGGTTTTACGTTCCTGGAGGCCGCGTTTGCGGGAATGGCGGCGGCATCCGGATGGTGGTGCGCCGCCGTGCTTCTGGACAGGATACTGGAACGGCTGGAGCTGGAGGAAGTCCCCCCGGCTCTCGCGGGAGTCCCCTTGCGGTTCATCTCCGCGGGTCTCATGGCGATGGCGTTTTCCGGCGTAGACAGGCTCCTTGTTTCACGGCTGGCGGGTTAGACCATGAGGCCGGAACTGCTTCTAGCGACATTCGCGATCGTCTTCGCATCCTTTTCCCTTTCCGCTTACCTGATGTCCTCCGTCAAGCGGCGTAAGCCGGATTCCCAGCTGGAAGCCATCCTTTCCCGGCTTCCCTCCTGGGACTGCGGACTCTGTGGGGAAGAGAATTGCATGGCTTTTGCCAACAAGCTGGCTTCATCCCTCCCCGAGGGAAGGTGCGTCCCGGGAGGGACCCTCGTGGAGCATCGATTGACCACCCTCCTGGGCCGCTCCCCCTACGGAGTGAAAACCGGGAAAGCGGTGGCCGTCGTCGCGTGCGCCGGGAATGCAGCCTCCGTCAAACCCTCCTTTTTCTACGCCGGATACCGGGATTGCGCGGCCGCCGCGAGGCTCTACGGAGGCCCCCGAGCCTGCGGGTCGGGCTGTCTCGGCTATGGAAGCTGCATTCCCGCCTGCGATCTTCGGGCGATATCCGTCGAGGATGGGCTTGCGTCCATCGATCCGGACATCTGCGACGGGTGCGGAAACTGCGTATCCGCATGCCCCACGGGCGTGATTCGCCTCCTGCCGAACCGGGATTCCTGGTATGTAGCGTGTTCTTCCACGGCCCCGGGAAAGGTAAAGGAGGAATCCTGTACCGGCGCCTGTACGGCCTGCGGCGCCTGCGAGCGCCGGTCCGCGGGGAGCGAATTCACCCTGCGCAACAATCTGGCGGTACCCTCCGCGTCGAAAACGGGCAACTGGGCATCCATCGCGGAGGACTGCCCCACGGGCGTCATACGCTGTCCGAACCTGGAAAAACGGAAGACGAGACCTTACGGAAACAAGAATGCTGGATTATAATGCCCGAACACTATCGGCGCTCCATGATCGTATAGGATAACGAAGGATATTTCCCGGATGCGAAAAACCCATCTTGTATTGGGTACCTACAACCATCTCCCCGAGGGAACCGACGAAAGCGTCCTGGAAGAGACGTATCAGACCTGCTATCGGCCCTATCTTTCCGTACTATATCGTTTCCCCGATATATACTCCTCTATCCATTACTCCGGAAGCCTCCTTCGTTGGCTGGAGGGAAAGCACCCGGAGTTTCTCATGCTTTTAGAGGAAATGGTTCTCCGCAAGCAGGTGGAGCTTTTGGGAGGGGGCTTCTTCGCGCCTCTTCTGCCCCTCCTTTCCAGCTCCGACCGCCTGGGCCAGATAGAGAGCTTGACAACCTTTATACGAAAAAACTTCGGCCGCAGGCCCCGGGGCTGCTGGATTCCGGAGTACATTTGGGAACCCTCCCTGGCTTCCTCCCTCCAGACATCCGGGATGGATTTTACCTTCCTGCCTATAGCCCATTTCCGAGCCGCGGGATTCAACGACGATGAGTATTTCGCACCCGTGCTGACCGAGGACCAGGGGCGGGGGTTGGCTGTATATCCCGTTTTCGACTGCCAGTTGAGCTTCCCGCAGTCCCAGGGGTTCGAAGAAACCCTGGAGTCGATACGGGAAAGATACGGAATGGACCATCCCCTGAGCGTGATTTTTATGGCCGGCGAGGCCCTCAAGGATCTCTGGTCCGGAAGCAAGTACGAGTCGCCGGACGTCTACCTGGAGAAGGCATTCACCGGAATACGAAAGGACGCATTGTCCGTTGAAACCGTTACGCCGGCCCGTTACCTGCGAAGCATACGCCGTTTCCAGCGGGCTTATTTCTCAAGCGGGGCGACGGAGCGGTACCTCGCCTCCGGACTAAACGTAAAGCTCCAGAAGGAGAGAAGGCTTACCCTGAAAAGCCTGAACGGGGAAGCGGATCGCTTCCTCTCCCTGGGGGGCATACGCCAGCCCCTCTTGAGGTACGAGGAGGGAAAATCCCTCTACGCAAAGATGCAGTACGTCCATCTCCTTACCGGCCAGCTCAGGGGGGACAAGTCCAGAAAAAAAACGGCCCAGGAGGAACTCTGGAGGGGCCAAACCGGGGATGTATACTGGTTTTCTCCCCGGGGGGGAATCTACCAGTTGCCCCTGCGGGAATCCGTCTACGCGGCCCTGATCGACGCGGAGAAGACGACAAGGCAGAAGGGGTCCTTCAACACGGGGATAATACAAACGGACATCGATTTCGACGGAGTCAAGGAGATTATCTACCAGGGCACGGACATCAACGCCTATATCCACGCGCGGGGCGCCGTACTCTTTGAATTGGATTCCCTGAAAACTTCCCGCAACCTGGCCAACGTCCTGGGTCGGTACGAGGAGATGAACGTATCCGGCCCCCTCGGGCCGAGGCGAAGGTGCTTCCTGGACCGTTTCCTGGCCAAGCCCTCAAGCTTGAAATGCTTCCCAGACCCGTCCACGGAGGATATCGGGACGTTCTCGGACGCCTACTACACGAACCGCGACCTGAAGCGATCCAATCAGGCGATATGCTACCTGCGGGAAGGATTCGTTTCCCTGGGCGAGAGGAAGGTTCCCGTCACCGTGGAGAAGGTCTTCCATTTCCGCAAGACCGGCGTCACGGTCCACTATTCCATCACGAACCGCGGATCCGACGACCTGCGGTGTTACTACGACTGCGACTTGAATCTCAGCCCTTCCACTCGTCCCCAGATGCTCGTCCTGGCCGCCGGACTCCAGGACAGGACGGTCGAGCTGGATCCCATGGAAGCCGGCGAGGTCTTGGATGCTCATCGGATGATCCTAGTGGACCTGGAGTCCGAAGAACCCCTGTCCGTTGTCTCCGATTCTCCCTGCCGTATGCTGCAAGCCCCCCTTTACAATGAAGTTGAAATTCATGGAAAAACGGAGAGGGTCTACCAGGGCTGCGCCATCACCTTCGAATGGCCCCTGAGCTTGGCCCCGGATGCGTCCTGGAAAGCGGTCCTTACCTTGGGGGTTCGCGAGTAAGCCCGCCCGTCGTCGTTGCTTTTTTGCATTCCCTTCTATACTATTCCGGCATGCGTACTTCCCGCCTTCCCGCGAACTTTTCCGGTTTGCGGATACACATGGTCGGCATCAAGGGAACGGGGATGGCGGCCCTCGCGGAGATCCTGTCCGAGGGGAAAGCCATCCTCTCGGGCAGCGATACCGCCGAGACATTTTATACGGACGCAATCCTCGCCTCCCTGGGAATTCCCGTCCTCCCGTTTTCCCCGGAGAATGTGGAGTCCGAGGTTCGGCTTGTCATCCATTCCGCCGCGTATCCGAGGGATCGTCACCCGGAGCTTCTGGCCGCGGAATCCCGCGGCATACCCGTTCTTTCCTATACGGAAGCCCTCGGGGATCTGTCGAGGCGATTCGATTCCTCCGGCATAGCCGGGGTCCACGGCAAGACGACGACGACAGCCATAGCCGGTACGCTGCTCCGAGGAGCGGGGTCCTCCGCCACCATACTCGCGGGAAGCGCCGTCGCCGGATTCGGGGACCGTTCCACCCTGATCCTGGGAGACCGCTTCTTTGTGGCGGAGACTTGCGAGTACAAGCGCCACTTCCTCTCGTTTTCCCCCTCCCGTATCGTGCTGACCAGCGTCGAATCGGATCACCAGGATTATTATCCGGACTACCGATCCATCCACGAGGCTTTCTTCGAGTACGCTTCCCTGCTGCCTCCCCGCGGCCTGCTCATTTTCTGCGCCGACGACCCGGGCGCCGTGGAGGTTGCGGACCGTCTGCGTTCGTCCCGGCCGGATATCCGCCTCCGCGGGTACGGATGGAAAGCCTTGGGCCCCTGGCGCCTGGAGTACTATGAGCTTGAAAAGGAACGTGCCCGATTCAAGGTTTCCGCGTTCGAAGTGGAGTTTCGGTTGAGGATACCCGGACGTCATATCGCCTTGGACGCCGTGGCGGCCCTGGCCCTCGCGGACTGCCTCGTACGGGAGGAATTCGGGGAGGGGCTGCGGGGATCCCGCCTGGACGCGGTTCGGGACGCCTTGGAGGGGTACTCCGGTTCCCGCAGGAGATGCGAGATCCTGGGCGAGGCCCGGGGCGTCCTGTTCATGGACGACTACGGACACCACCCGACGGCCATACGCAAGACTCTGGAGGGTCTACGGGAATTCTACCCCCACAGACGCCTGGTGGTGGATTTCATGTCCCATACCTATTCCCGGACGCGGGCCCTGATGGACGGGTATGCCGACGCCTTCGGAGCCGCGGACGAACTGGTGCTTCACCGAATCTATCCCTCCGCCCGGGAGGCTCCGGACGACGCCTCGACGGATGAAATCCTCCGGAAAAAGATGGAAAAGAGGCATCCCGGGATGCAATACTATGAGAACCCCCTGGACGCGGCGGCGCCCCTGCAGTCCTTCCTGCGGGCCGGAGACCTTTTCCTTACGATGGGAGCGGGGGACAATTTCCGGCTTGGAAGGCGCCTTTACGAGGAGTTCTCGAAGGAAGAGGGAGGACGGACGACTTGAAAAGCATGACGGGCTTCGCGCGACGGGAAATAGAATCTCCCTTGATCAAGGGCACTCTGACCATCAAGTCCTACAACAATCGCTACCTCGAGGTTTCCGTATACCTCCCGCCCTACCTTGCCGCCCTGGAAACCCGTCTGCGGGACACGATTTCGGAAACCGTGATCCACGGAAAGGTGGAGGCTTCCTTCCGGGTGCGGGAAGTGGCGGAGCCCCCTCGGGTAGCGGTGGATTCCGCGGCAGCCGCCGCCTGCGCGGCGGCCCTGAAGTCCGCGGCTCGGGCGGCCGGAATAGGGGAAAACCTCCGCATCTCGGACCTTCTTTCCTTCGAAGGGGTCATCAGCTTCGAACGCACCGTGGACGCGGACGCCGTTTGGGACGCCCTTTCGGACGGAATACGGGAATGCCTTTCGGAATTCGACCGGGAACGGGAACGGGAGGGACTACACACGCGGAAGGATATCGAGCGAAAGCTCGCCTCCATTTCGGACTCCCTATCCATCGTCAAGGCGAACGCCCCCGCCATCGAATCCGGAATTCGGGAAAACCTCTCCCGAAGGTTCCGGGAAGTCGTCGGCGACGGACTGGACGAGAATCGGATCCTCCAGGAGATAGCGTCGTACCTCGCGAAGCATACGATCAACGAGGAGATCGTACGCCTTGAGTCCCACGCCTCGGCGTTCCGGGCTTCCATGGACGATCCGGGCTGCGGCAAAAAACTGGACTTCCTCTGCCAGGAAATGAACCGCGAGGCCAACACCATAGGATCGAAGAACATCCTGGCTCCCATCGGCGAGGCCGTCGTTTCCCTGAAGGACGCGATCGAGAACGTACGGGAACAGCTTAGGAACATCGAATGAGCGGGGAGGGCGGAATGAAAACCAAGCCTTTCATCGTGGCGATTTC
>CAYTYG010000142.1:0-8043 GCA_964441515.1 uncultured Treponema sp. | reverse complement strand
GGAATGGTGCCGCGATTCCTTCGCGGTCCATCCGGAGATCGGCGCCGACGCCGCCCTTCGCTTCCCGGGGTCCGAGCGGTCCGTCCGGGGCGGCTGCTGGGCCAACGCCCGGGGCGCGGTGACGGACGATACCCGGGCATCCTTTCCCCCCGATTGGTGCTCCCCCTTTCTGGGTTTCCGCGCGGCCCTGGTCCCGGACATCCCGCGGTAAAGGACGGCTTTAAGCATGGAAGGAACGGGAACGAAAATCATAGCCGTCAATCGCAAGGCGCGGTTCGACTACGAGATCGAGGAGGATTTCGAGTGCGGGATCGAGCTCCAAGGCAGCGAGGTCAAGTCCTTCCGCCTTGGAAAGATCAGCTTCCCGGACGCCTTCGCGGTCATAGAGAACGACGAGGTCTGGCTCCGGAATCTCCACGTTGCGGAATATGTCTACTCGTCGGTTTTCAACCATGACCCGGACCGCCGCCGCAAGCTCCTCTTGCACAAGCAGGAGATCAAGCGGCTGAAGCGAAAGGTGGACGAGCGGGGATATACCCTGGTCCCCCTTTCCTTCTACTTCAAGAAGGGGCGCGTCAAGGTCAGCCTCGGGCTTTGCAAGGGCAAGAAGGCCGCGGACAAGAGGGCGACAATCAAGGAGCGCGACGTCCGCCGGGATATGCAGCGGGAATTGAGGGAGAGGGGCCGATGAGGTCCGGGAGATACCGTACGTGCGCGTGACCGGCGGAAGCCTCCGCGGGCGCACCATACAGGTACCCCGGGGCAACCTGGAAATACGCCCTGCGATGGACAGGATGCGGGAATCGGTATTCGCCGTCCTGGGAGACCTTTCGGGAAGGTCCTTCCTGGATCTCTTTTCCGGTTCGGGCATCCTTGCCTTGGAGGCTTCCAGCCGGGGCGCGGACCCCGTCGTCTGCGTGGAAAAAGACCGGGATAAGTTCCCCCTCCTCCTGAAAAACGTATCCATCGCGGAACGCCGTATATCCTGTCACAGGATGGCGGCGGAGCTTTTCCTTCTTAGGGCGCGGGAGCGCTTTTCCGTCATCTTCCTGGATCCGCCCTTCCCCTACCGGCACCGCACAGAACTCCTGTCGACGATCTCCGGACGGAAACTGCCGTTGGAGGGAGGACTCGTGCTCCTGCATTATCCCGAGGAGGATATACCCCCGGAAAAGGAGGGAAAGCTTACGATGTCGGATGAACGAAGATACGGCAGATCCCGGGTTCGGTTTTACGTGTATTCGGAAAACTCCCCCCGCGAGGAGGCGGAGACCTGAACGTTCCCGGGGTTCGGAGGCTCAGACGTCCAGGGACCGAAGGTATTCCCTGAGACGAACGGCCTGGGACTCGTCCCACGCCGGTTCCTTGAACTCCGGGAAGTCCGCATCGCTGAAAATGCAGCCCGCCCGGGGGAAACGGAGCGTTTCCGTACGGAAATATTCCCAGGATTCCTGCAATTTTTCGATTCTTTGCTCTCTTTGTTCCAAAAAGGCTTGTTCCGGCGTCCCTGGATTCATAGAATTAAACAATAGCACAACTTGTCGGCTTTTTCCGTCCCGCCGTGCGGAAAGAGCCGCAGGTTGATTCTAAAGGAAAGATTGATTATAGTTTGAGGTAAGCCATGGAAAAAAACGCTTTTGGGCGGTTCAAGGGCGAGGGTCTCATAAAGACTACCGATGCCCCTATTGAAGACCTGGATACAAATAGGAAAGTTCAGCTTAACCGACGCGGCAATGAGCTTTTTAATTCCGGCGACATTGAACATGCCCGAAGGCTATTCCAGACAACGGGTTATTCCGACGGACTCATCCGAGTAGGCGACTGGTATCGCTCGAACAACAAGCCGGTCGAGGCCTTGAAGATGTACCGCCTGGCCCATGACGATGAACGCAGCGGGGCGTTGGTTGAAAAGATGGCCCTCGTAGTTCAAAATTTACTTCATGAAGAGGATAAAGATGAACGATCAATCCAATCCTGAAAACAAGGAAATGGACGCCGCGAAATCCTCCCCGCAAAACCAACCCCCCGAACTGGTCGAGATATCCGACCTTTCCAAAAAGGGATACCAATACCTCAAGGAAAACCGCGTCCGCGATGCCGAGGAATGTTTCCGGAAGATCATTGAGAAGGAACCGGAGAACAACTACGCACTGGTCGGTCTCGGCGATGCGGCCCGGAAGCGCGGGGCATACCGGGAGGCCGTGGATTTCTACAAGAAATGCCTTGTCTATCATCCCGGCAACAACTACGCCCTGTTCGGCTTGGCGGACTGCTACAAGGCCCTGAACCAGTACCAGATGGCCATAGAGATCTGGGAGCAGTACCTCCTCCACGACAACAAGAATATCACCGTCCTCACCCGCGTAGCGGATGCCTATCGCAAGGTCCGGGATTTCCGCAAATCCAAGGCCATCTACCTCCGGGTCCTGGAAATGGAGACCGATAATCCCTACGCCTTGATCGGACTTGGCCACCTGCACTACGACTTCAAGGAATACAAGGACGCCCTTCAATACTGGCAGAGGATGGTGGATCTTCAGGGTTCCGCGGTGGATATCCGGGTGCTGACTTCCATAGGGAACTGCTACCGGAAACTCAAGCAGTTCGACCGGGGGATACCGTATTTCCAGCAGGCCCTGGACAAGGAGCCCAGCAACTTCTACGCGCTCTTCGGTCTGGCGGATTGTTTCCGCGGAACCGGGGATTCCCAGAAATCCCTGGAGCACTGGGACCAGATCCTTTCCCAGGACCCTCGAAACAAGGTCATCCTGACCCGGGCCGGGGACGCGTACCGGGCCATGGGGGATTATCCCCGGGCCACCGAATATTACGAGCGGGCGCTCAACATCGAGTTCGACGTATACGCGGTTCTGGGGTTGGCCGTCATAGCCCGCCTGCAGGGCAAGACCGCGGACGCGATCGAGTCCCTCCGCAAGCTGATCGGCAACGATCCTAAAAACTACCGGCTCTACCTGGAGCTGGGGCAGTGCTACCTCGCGACGGGCGAACGGCAGAAAGCGCTGGACATACTGGCGGACTTCCAGCGTCTGGGCATACGCAACCCGTATATCCAGGATCTGGTCACAAGGATACAGCGCGGCTAGACCGTGATTTCCTACCTGACGGGCCTGCTTCCCCACGAGATCGCCACCGCCTGCGAGTTCGACCGGCCTTTCCGGGGAATCCAGGTCTTCAAATGGATATCCCGGGGCGCGACCTCCTTCGAGGACATGACGAATATCCCGGCCCAGGAGCGGTCGCGGCTTTCCGGCCTCTTTCCCTCCCTCCTGGGTACTTCCGTGGACGGCCGCTACCAGGACGAGGATGGGACGGTCAAGCTCAAGCTCCGGCTTTCGGACGGCGCCGCGGTGGAGACGGTCCTGCTGACGGACATCGAGGGCCGCAGGACGGCCTGCCTGTCCACCCAGGTCGGATGCCCCATGGCCTGCGCTTTCTGCAGGACCGGCCGGCTCGGTTTCCTGCGCAACCTGGAGGCATCCGAGATCGTGGAGCAGTACCTCCACCTGGCTCGCCTCTTCGGACGTCCTTCCAACCTCGTTTTCATGGGCATGGGCGAGCCCCTCCTGAACCTTGCCGGGGTCCGCAAGGCCGTGGAAGTGCTTTCCAATCCCGAGGGGCACGGATTATCACTCCGGAAGATCACCGTTTCCACCTGCGGCCTACCGGAGGAAATCCGGGCCCTGGCCGACCAGGGCCCCCTCGTCCGGCTCGCGGTTTCCCTTACGTCCGCGGACGAGGAAACAAGAAGCCGCCTTATGCCCGTCAACCGCACCCACGGCCTGGGGGAGCTCAAGGAAGCACTGCTCTATTACCAGGCCCGCACCGGAGACCGTATAACCCTGGAAGCCGTACTTCTGGGCGGACAGAATGACGGCCCGGAGGACGCCCGCGCCCTGGTCGAGTGGTCGCGGCCCTTGAAGGTCCAAGTCAATCTCATTCCCTGGAACCCCGTTCCGGACCTACCTTTCCAGGAACCTTCCCGCCGGGCCGTGGAGGCCATGGTCCAGGTCCTGGAGGCCGCCGGAATTCCTTGCACGCGCCGGATGCGCCGCGGACGGGGAATACTGGGTGCCTGCGGCCAACTCGGGGACACGCTCGGAAAGGGCGACTGACCAAGCACGGGAATTCTATCCTTCGGAGGCCATCTTCTCCCGGGAGTCCGCGAGGATGACGTCGGCCGATGTCCTCGCTTTCTGTATCAGTTCTTCCACTTCCGGGGCCGCCTCGGCTCCCCAGCTGTCGCCCTGGAGGGACTTCAGGTTCACGAGCACGTTCAGGGCGGCGCCCTCTGCGCCCGCCGCCGCCACCAGGGCGCCCACGACCGCATCGCTTCGGGAGTTCCGGTTGCCCAGTTCCGCGGCCCGTCCGCAGAGGCGGATCGCCTCCAGGCAGGCTCGGGCGGTCTCCAGGGGCACACGGGAGGCCTTCCGGTAGCCCTCCCGTATAGCGGCGTCCCGGGTTTTCCTTTCCTCTTCCGTGGATTTGGGGAGCTTCTGCGCGGCCAGGACGTCGTTGAAGGCCTCCGTATCCTCGTCCACGGCGGACGCCAGGTCCGACTTGACCTTCTGGGCCTGCACGGCCAGTTCTTCCAGGGCTTTCCAGGATTCCTCGTAGCCTTTCTTCCCCACGGTGAGGTTGGCCACCATGGCCGCCAGCGCGGCACCCAGGCACCCCGCCAGGGCCGCCACGGACCCCCCCCCGGGGGCCGGAGAGTCGGAGGAGACGTCGTCCGCAAAGCCCGAGACGGGCCGGGAGACCAGGGGGGCCGGGGGGCTCACGGCATACTCCACCACCTTGCGTTCCGGTTCGAAGGGAGCCAGGGAAGACAGCCCCAGGGACTGTACGGCGGTCTCCACAAGCTCGGCCTCGCAGGCCCCGCCGCTCTTTCCCGCCCGGCGGAGGTAGAATTTTCCCGCCTCCACTAGGGGCTCCCGGGGAATCAGGCCGACGACCTCGCTCCCGGTCACCAGGAGCCCCAGCTTTTCGGCCTCCTCGCGGACCGTCTCGTACACGACATGGAGGGGAGTCGCGTGGAAATCCAAAAGATTGATGGAAACCTGCGCCCGCCGGTACCCGTCGATGTACCAGCCTAGGGCCCGAACGCGGGAAAGGCGTCCCGGGGTTTTCACGGGATTCCCGTTCGCGTCCCGCAGGATAGTCCCGTCCGGAGCCTTGGCCGACCTTCCTCCCTCCCGGATGTTCAGGGCTATCTCCTGGGCCAGCTTCCGGTCCCGGGTGTTCAGGTTCACGTTGTAGGCTATGAGGAATTCCCGGGCGCCGACCACCGATGCCCCCCAGCGGGGGTCGAAAGCGGCCGGACCGAAATCCGGCGCCCACTCGGCCTTCCTAAGCTTTTCCGGGATGGCCTCGTACTCGCCGGCCCGGATGTCCGCCAGGCTCTTCCTCTCGGGCCTCGAAGCCGCCTCCTCGTAGAGGTATACCGGCACGCCGTGCTCCTCGGCCAATCGTCCCGCCACGGTACGGGCTATGCGGACGCACTCCTCCATGGTCACCCCGCTCACCGGCACGAAGGGGCAGACGTCCAGGGCCCCCATGCGCGGATGCGCCCCCCGGTGGACTCTCATGTCGATGAGGCTTCTAGCCGTCCTTGCAGCCGCCAGGGCGGCCTCGGCCACCTCGTCCGGAGGCCCGGCGAAGGTGTAGACCGTGCGGTTGGTGTCCGCGCCCGGATCCACGTCCAAGAGCCGCACCCCCGGAACCCCGGAAACCGCCTGCGCGATCGCGTCGATCACGCGCCGATCCCTGCCTTCGGAGAAATTTGGCACGCATTCGACGATCTTCCTTTCCGACATCTCCGCACCTCCGCTGCTGCCCGCCGACACCCGGCGGCATGGTTTTCTTCGGACTCCTACTATATCATGGCGGAGGAGGTACGTTGAGTTTTCATTCCGATAGGGTATAATGGAGTTAAATCATGGCGGAAACCGAATCGCTGTTCGGTAAAAAAGTCTTGTTCCTCTATCCTCCCGGCGTCCTCTCGGACGTCGCCAACACGCTGGCATCCCACGAGTTCGAAGTTTACTTGATCCACAATTACAAAAACGTAGTTCGCTACCTCCGCAAGAATCCCGAATCCCTCCTCTTCGCGAACATCGACGACGGAATGCCGGAGCCGGAATGGGAGGCCTGGATACGCGCCCTGAAGTCCGAGTCCTCCACCTCCTCGGTAGGCATCGGCGTGGTAACCATGCTGAGCGACGCGGAGCTCTCCCGGAAATACCTTATGGACATAGGGATAACCTGCGGATTCATCATCCTGAAGATCGGGGCGGCCAAGACGGCCGACATCCTTCTGAAGACCCTGGAGGCCAACGAAGCCCGGGGCAGACGGAAATATATACGGGCGGCCTGCCCGCCGGATACCGCGGAGCTCACGGCCCCGGCCGAGGGGGCTACGATCCGGGGAACCATACTGGACATCTCCAGCGTCGGCATAGCGGCTACCCTGGATTCACCCCAGAGCATGCCGGTCGGGACGCGTCTCAAGGATGTACAGCTCTCGCTTCGGGGCGCCCGCATCTTCGTGAACGGCATTATCGTGGGTAAACGGACCGAGGGCGACGCGCCCCCCGCCCATGTCATCCTCTTCGAGCCCGCCTCCGTCACGGACGAAAAGAAAGAGAAGCTCCGGGCGTTCATACACCGCATCCTGCAGGAAGAAATGAACCGCCAGCTGGAGATAGCCTGAGTCCGCTCCGACGCAGGATGCGCCTCGGAGCGCCAGCCCGACGGACGCAGAGGAGATGGATATGAACGTTGAAAAAGCTCTCCGGGACGCCCTTGAGTACGAGAAGCGCATACGGGATATCTACCGGGAAGCCGCCGAGGCAAGCCGGGAGGATGAGGCCCGCGCGCTCTATGGCTTCCTGGGAAAGGACGAGGAATCCCATGTGGAATTCCTGCGGGCCGCCCTGGAGCGCTGGAAACGGGAAGGCAGACTGGATTCCCCTCCGACGGCGTCCGGGCTTCCCTCCTCCTCCTGGCTGGAGAAAGCTTCCCGCCGCGCGGCCTCCCCCCTCCGGGACGCGAGGGATGGACAGGACCAGGGTGGAGAAAGGAACGCCCTGGAACGGGCCCTGGCGGCGGAGGAGGAGACTACAGCTTTTTACCGGAAGCTGGCCGCTTCCCTCGGAGAAGAGGCGGGCCGCCTGTTCGGCCGCTTCCTCGAGATCGAGGAGGGCCATACCCGGATCGTCCGGGCCCAGCTGGACCTCGTCAGCCGGACCGGCTACTGGTTCGACGTTCGCGAATTCGGCCAGGAGGACTGAAGTCCCTTCCAGGGCCCCGTTGATACCCCGGGCGGCTTCTCCGTACCGGGCGGCCGTTTTTCGGGAAAGCGATCTTGACGATGGGGCCCTTCCCGGATTTCCTCGCCCCGGCGATGATACGCTCCGCGGAGTCCAGGGGGACCGTCACGAAGGAAAAGGAGTCGTATACCTCCACCCCCCCCACGAGGCGGTCGGGAATCCCCGCGAGGTCCTTCACGAGGGACGCCACGGTCCGCCTGTCCGCGCCGTCCCTGCGTCCCGCGCCAATGAAGAGCCGGGTCGTGGCCGCAGTGTCCACAAAATCCGTCCGTATGTCCGAATAGCGCTTAGGGTCCAGCTCGGAACCGAATCCCGCGGCCAGGGCCGCCATAAGGGCGTCCTCGGGCTTCAGGGACGCGGAAACCTCGCGGACCAGGGACAGCCATCGTTCCCGGGCCCCGGCAGCCTCCTCCCCGACCGCGGGAAGGGATTCCTCCCCATCCGCGGCTTCGTCCTTTAAAAGGCCGAGTTCGACGGCGGCCGAGAGCACCCGGCTCCGTATGCGCTGCCGCTTGGATTCCAAAACCTCATCCACCTCGGGAATGGCCTTCTTCTTGAGGCTGGCCCCCGCTGTCTTGCGCAGGAAAAATATGCGCCGGTATTCCTCGGGCGTCACGAGAGTCACCGCGGTTCCCGTGTTGCCGGCCCGTCCCGTGCGCCCTATCCGATGCGTATAGGAATCGGGATCATGGGG
>CAYTYG010000141.1:5675-8077 GCA_964441515.1 uncultured Treponema sp. | reverse complement strand
GTAAACCGCGGCTTCCGAGATCCCGTTCATCAGGTACTCCAAGAGGCCGGTGGCGGAATCGAAGCGGACGAGGTGGTGGCTCCAGGTTCGGGGCACCAGGAGGGAAGCCCCGGAGAGGTTCACCTGGGTAACGCCTCCCGCGGGCGGGGCGAAGAAGTTGGAGAAGGCGAAGGTGAGCCGGTTCCTCGAGAAGATTACGGATACCTGCTGAGTCATGGAGCGGCCCGCGCCCCTCCGCGCGCCCTTCCACAGGAGGAGGATCTCCCCGGACTCCACGTTGGCGGGGTACAGCCAGAACTCGATGGAGAAATCCCGGGACACGGAGTTTGTCCCGAAGAGGGAGCTGGCATCCGGGTAGAGGACCAGCTGGGACCCGGGAGCGCGGAACGACGCTGCGCCGGAGCCCATATAGGCCATCTCCGCCGGCACGACGGTAAAGGAGCCCTGGGGTTCCATCCGCCATTTTCCGGCTTCGTCCCGGGGCTTTCCGTCGAAATGGACTAGAAGGTCCGTATCCTCGTCCGGACGGTACCGGGCGGGATCCAGGACCATGACCGGGGCGCCGCCCGGAGACGCGCGCGCGGACACGCCCTCGAATTTCCAGGGGGCCGGCGCCGAGGCGGGCAGGGTCGTGGCATCCATCCGGAGGGCGGTTTCCACCGCCCCCGCGGAAGCGGAGGTGAGCAGGGCTGCAAGGCAAAGGGCGAGTATTCTCTTGGTCGTCATTTCTCTGTATTCTAGTATCGAGAGATTATGGAAGAAATTATAGCCCCGGATTCCACGGAACTCAGAAAGGTCGCCCGAAGCGCTCCCGAATCCCCGGGAGTATACATCATGCGCGACGGGACCGGCCAGATACTCTATGTCGGCAAAGCGAAGGTCCTGAAAAACCGCCTTTCCTCCTATTTCAGCGGCCGCAAGGACCCCAAGACCCGCCACCTGGTATCTCGGATAGCACGGATCGAATGGATCCTGACGGAAACGGAATACGAGGCCCTGCTCCTGGAAAACGAGCTCATCAAGCGCAACGCCCCACGGTACAACATCAATCTCAAGGACGGAAAGACCTATCCCGTGATCCGGATGACCGCCGAGGAGTGGCCCCGAGTCTTCCGAACCCGGCGCATCATGGACGACGGGAGCCTCTATTTCGGGCCCTTCCCGAGCGCCGAGATCATCGACGCGTACCTGGACCTGATACGAAGGCTCTTCCCCCTCCGGCGCTGTCGGCGCATGGTCCGCCGCGACTCGCCCTGCATGTACTACCACATCGGCCGCTGCTCGGCCCCGTGCGCGGGAAAGACGACCCGGGAGGAATACGCGGCGGTCGTAGAGCGGGTGCGCAAGCTCCTCGCGGGCCAGACCGACGAGCTCCTGGAGTCCCTGCGGACCCAAATGGCCGAGGCCGCCTCGGCCCTGCGCTTCGAGGACGCCGCCCGGACGCGGGACGCCATCCAGGCCATCGAGGCCTTCCGGGGGGAGAGCCGGGTGGTCGACTTCGACCCCGAGGGTCGGGACTATGTCGCCGCGGCCCTGGACGGCAGCCTGGCCACCTTCACGGTCTTCGCGATGCGGGCCGGCCGGCTGGCCGGCCGGGACCTCTACCGGGCGCGGGCCTTCGGAACCGAGGCGGAAGCCCTTCTGGACTTCCTCACGACCTATTACACCCGGGAACGGCTCCCTCCCCCCCGGGTATTCCTGCGGGATCCGAGGGGCCTGGAGCTGGCGTCGGAGTACTTCCGGAAGGAGCTGGGGGCGGTTGCCGAGATCGCGGCCCCGGTCGACCGCCGCCACGAGGCCGCCCTGGCCATGGCCGAGCACAACGCCCGGGAGGATCTGGCCAAGCGGCGCCGGGAAGCCGGGGACGTCGAGTCCCTGGAGGAGCTTCGCCGCGTACTGGATCTGGAGACTCTGCCCGTCCGGATCGAGGGCTTCGACATCGCCCATCTCTCGGGCAAGAATACGGTTGCCTCCCTGATTTCCTTCAACAACGGGATACCGGACAAGAAGAAATACCGGCACTTCCGCATACGGAGCCTGGAGGGCCGGGTGGACGACTACGCGGCCCTGCGGGAAGCGGTAGGACGCCGGTATTCGGGACTCTTGAACGACGGGGAGGAGCTTCCGGACCTCATCCTTGTGGACGGCGGCCTCGGGCAGGTCAACGCGGTGCAGGAAGTCCTGGACACCCTGGAGGCGGACGTGCCCCTCGCGGGGCTGGCCAAGGAAAACGAGGAGATATGGCTTCCCAACGCGGAAGGCCCCCTCGTCCTGCCCAAGGACTCCCGGGCCCTCCGCGTCCTCGTGGCGGTCCGGGACGAAACCCACCGGTTCGCTACGGGCCTGAACCAGCGCCTCCGCGGGAAGTCCTTGAGCCTGGAGACGCTCCAGGCCGTGGACGG
>CAYTYG010000141.1:0-5665 GCA_964441515.1 uncultured Treponema sp. | reverse complement strand
TAGGGGCCGTGAGGGCGGCCCGCATCCTCAAGGCCTTCGGATCCTTGGAGGCCGTCGCGGAGGCCGAGGCTTCCTATATAGCCGACAATGCGGGCGTGCCATTAACTACGGCCACCCGTGCGAAGGAAGCCTCCATCCGGGAGATGGAATCCAGAAAGGAGAGTCCTCCGTTCCCGGATTAATGTAAAAAGAATGCAAAATATCAACATACTAGATATTGACAAATATCTCCAATCCTATTACTATGCCCTTGCCCCTTGGGAATAACATCATGTTCGACACCTTGGTACCTGAGGGGCTCCGTTTCGGAGTCCTCTACGATCGGTTAGAAACCGTTCACCGGATCTACACCCGCGCGGAGGAGGCCATGGCCTCCTTCCGCGCCCGTAACGGACTCTCCTGCCCGCCCGGATGCGGCGTCTGCTGCGAAAACTTCACCCCCGATATACTTCCCGTGGAGGCCTCCTATCTCGCGGCTTGGCTAGCCCGTAACCGCCCGGACAAGGCCCGGGAACTGGCCTGCAACGGCTTCCCGGACTCGGAGCATCGGTCCGCCCGGAGCTGCCCCCTCTACAATCCCGATCGGTCGGAAGCCCATTGCACAGTCTACCCCGGCCGCCCCCTGATCTGCCGGCTCTTCGCCTTTTCGGGCACCCGAACCCGGACGGGAAAGGCATCCTTCTCCCTCTGCCGGCTCATGCCGGACCTTCCTACTCCCCTGGCCGGGCGCAGACGTTGGGAAGGCGGCGAGCTGGAGTCCGCGTTGGGCGTTCCTCCCCTCATGTCGGACCTGGCCGCCGAGATGGACGCCGTCGTCCCCGGGGAAGGCTGCCGACGGAGCCTCCTGACGGAGGCCCTGCCGCACGCCCTCCGCCAGATGCTCTTCCTGGCGGGCTTCGGAAGCCGGGGAGATCCGGAGGACGGCGGGAACGGCCCCGTGATCCCTCCCCTGCCGAACGCTTCCTGACGAGCCTTTCTCTATTGCCGCGCCGGCCTGCGGCCGGTATTCTTTCCCCATGTCCGAAGCTCCCTCCGGAGACGCATTCCTCCAACGCCGCGTTTCCGACCTGGTGCGCCGCCGCCGGGAGATCCTGGGACCGGGCTCGGGGGCGTACAGCCTTTCCCGGCTCTCCGGCGGGCTTTCCGACGCGGAGTACGCCCGTATATCCAAGGCTCTCCTGCGACTCCAGCGCGGGCTCACGGGCGAGCGGGCCCTCATCGGGGTCCGGTACATGGACGACCCCGATCTTCTGTCCGCGTACCTTCTCTTCTACTGGCCCGTATCCTACGCGCAGGTCTTCCACGCCCTGGACCAGTCGGGCATCCGCCCCGGGCGGGTGCTGGACGCGGGTTCCGGTCCGGGGCCCGCCGCGGCGGCCCTGCTGGACGCGGGAGCCGAGGCGGCGGTCCTGACGGACTCCAGCCCGAAGGCCCTGGAGCTCGCCCGGCGCGTCCTTGCCCCGGAAGACGGCGGGCCCCGCGGCCTGCGCTTCCTCCGGCTAGACTTGGAGAGAGGAGACCCGGGCGCGGCCGCGGGCTTCGGCCCCTACGACTGCGTGGTCTTCGGGCATTCCCTGAACGAACTCTGGCCCAGGGCGCCGGACAGGCTTACGAGGCGCCTCGCCCTGATCCGCAGCCTCTCGGGAAGCCTCGATCCCGGGGGCATCCTCCTGGTGGTGGAGCCCGCCCTGCTCACCACGAGCCGGGAAGCCCTGGCCCTGAGGGATGCCCTGGCGGCCGAGGGTTGGAGCATCCGTGCGCCCTGCGCGGGAAGGTCCTGCCGGCCCTGTCCCGCCCTTGCGGCCGGCCCCGGCCATACCTGCCACGACGAACTCCGTTGGAACATTCCCGGGACGGTCCGTGCACTCGCGGAACGGACCGGGCTGGACAAGGAGTCCCTGAAGGCCACCTGGTTCGCGGCCCGGCCCCCGACCCCGCCCGGGAGCGAAAGTCCGGCGCCCGCTTCGGCCTGGCCCGGGGACGCCCTGCGCGTGGTCTCCGATCCCCTTCTGAACAAGGCGGGCAGGGTGCGCTTCCTGCTCTGCGGTCGGGAGGGGCGCTTCCCCTTCTCCGCCCCCGCGGACAGCCCGCTGGCCCGGGAGTCGGGCTTTCTCGGCCTGCGCAGGGGGGACGTCCTGCGGGTCCGGAATCCCGAGATCCGGGAGAGGGGCTGGGGACTATCCCCCGAAACGAAGATTGAGATCCTGTAGTACCGGTTCCGGAAGGAGGAGGCCGAGCCGGGGACCGGGCGTCCTCCGCGCGAAGCCCCCGCGCACTCTCAGGGCTGCGGAAGAACCAGGGGGAGCGACGAGCCGCCGACCTCCAGGGATACCGGAACGGCCTCCGGGGGAAGGTCGAAGGCTAGGGTAAAGCGGTTCGTCAACCGCACGCGCAGCGCGGCCCGCTTCTCCGCCCCGCCGTAGCCGGGCGTGGGATCGAAGACCCAACCCACGGCCGAATCACCCCGGCCGCCGTCGAGGGCTACCCAAAGCACCCGGAAGGCGGGAACGGGCACCTCGGCGTACTGGGAGTTCCCGTCGTAGTCCACGCGGATATCCGTGGTGAGCCACCGGCCCTCCGCGGGCTTTCCGGAATACTCGGCCTGCCCGTCTTTCCAGGAGACGAGGGTCACGGTAAGGCCGGGGGCATACCCGCAGAAGGCCCCGGAACGCACGCTTCCCCGGGAGGCGCAGGAGCCGAGACATAAGAGGGCCAGGATCGCCAGGAATCCCGGCCCCGCAAGGGGAACGAAAGGCCTTCCTAAAATCCGATCTACGGACCGGGGCGCGCCGCGTTTGTGGATCATGCGGACATCCTAACAAGGCGTTGAAAATGTGTATAGACAGATTTTCAACATCCTGCTGACGCCTCCCGCCCCGGCCGCGCAAGACGCCGACCGCTACCGCTTGCGGGTACCCGGCTGTCCGGCCTATCCTTTACGTAGTATGAGGAACAAGAGGATAGCGTCCTTCTTCGGCTGGTCCGACACCGGGAAGACCTCCTTCATCGAGGGGGCCCTAAAAAACCTTTCAACCCGGGGAGTACGCTGCGCGGCCCTGAAATGCACCCGCCACCCCGGTAGTTTCCAGCTTCCCGGGAAGGACTCCACGCGGTTCTTCCAGGCCGGGGCGGAATCCGCCCTGATGGGGGGACCGGAGACGGTCCTGGCGCTTCGCAGCCCGGAAGCCCCGGACCGGGCCTTCCTGGACCGGCTCTTCCCGGACGCGGCGGTGGTGCTGGTCGAGGGCGCGTCGATCCCGGGAGCCCTGCGGGTGCTCATGGCGGGGAGCGCCGCGTCGGAAGGAGACCTCAAACTGCCCCTGGCGGAGACCGACCTTCTGGTGACCGGGGATTCGGCCCTGGCGGCCCGGGCGGAGCGGATCGGGGTCCGGCCCCTGGCACCGGAGGACATCGAGCAGTTTCTGAAGATATTGGAGGAGCGGAATGAATCGTGAAGTAACCCTTACCTGCGGCGGAAAAAACGTGCCTATGAAGTCCTTCGTAAAAACCATCCTGCGCGACGTCTGCCTGGCCGTCGTGGACTCCCTGAAGAAGACGGAGCCCGGGGAGGAGATTGTGATCCGGATATCGGCTCAGGAATAGCCGCTATCCGGCCCAGGATACCCCGGATATCGGCTCAGGAATAGCCGCTATCCGGCCCAGGATACCCTAGAGCTTCCACTTGTTTTCGTCTCTTCCTTGAATCCCGGGACCGGACCCATTAGCCTTAACAGAAAATGTGTTTAGACACATTTTCTGTTAAGGCAACCGGGGCCTAGGGAACGACGGAGGCGTACATGAAGATCGGAGCGAAGCTCACCCTCAGCTACGCGGCCATGCTCGCGTCCCTGCTGCTCATCACAGCCGCTAGCGTAGTTTCTATTCAGACCATATCCGCCCGCCTGGAGGGCCTCTACATCAGGTTCCTACCGGCCATAGACGCGCTGGACCAGGCGGACCGCGACCTGTACCAACTGATGGAGGCGGAACGATCCATATTGCTCTTCGATGCCGCGGACCCCAGAGCGGCCAAGTACAAGGCGGCATACACGGAAAACCTCCAGCAGTCCGCGGAGCGCGTGGCTAAAGCGGCTGCTCTGGCCGCCACGGAAACCGAGCGAAACCTGTACGACGAGCACAACAGGGCCCGGAAGGACTGGGAAGGCGTCTCCGCACGGGTTTTGGAACTCGCCTCGCGGGGCGACCTCGGGGGGGCGCTCGCCCTTTCCGTGGGGGACGCGGCGTCCCGCTTCGGTGTCATGCGGGAAACCCTCAACTCCCTCCAGGAGATACTTAACGAGGAGGCGGAGCGGTACAGCATGGAAGCCGTGGACGCCCAGAACCGCGCCTTACTTTTCGTGGTCGGGGTATCCTTCGCCGCGCTCGTCTTGGCGGTAGTCCTGGCGATGGTGATCACGAGGTCCATATCCATCCCCCTGCGGTCCGGGGTATCCGTCGCGGATTCCATCGCCCGGGGAGACCTCTCCGTGCGGGCCCCGCGAAGCCTGCTAGGCCGGAAGGACGAGACCGGCGACCTGATACGTTCCCTGGAAACCATGAAGGACTCCCTCCTTTCCATCGTGGAGCGTATCAAGTCCGCTTCCCGTAACCTCTCTTCCGGCAGCCGTCAGATCAACGATACGGCCCAATCCCTCTCCCAAGGCGCCACCCAACAGGCCGCGTCCGCCCAGGAGGTGGCTGCCTCCGTGGAGGAGATGTCCTCCACCATCAAGCAGAACGCGGAAAACGCCTCGCAAACCGAAGCCATGGCCCAAAAGTCCTCCCGGGGCGCGGATGAAGGCGGCCTTTCCGTGAATGAAACCGTGCAGGCCATGCGGGAAATCGCGGGCAGGATAGGCGTCGTGGAGGAGATAGCCCGCCAGACCAACCTTTTAGCCCTGAACGCGGCTATAGAGGCCGCCCGTGCGGGAGAGGCCGGGAAGGGATTCGCGGTCGTCGCCAGCGAGGTGCGGAAGCTGGCGGAGCGGAGCCAGGGCGCCTCGAAGGAGATCGGGGAGCTCTCGTCCCGGAGCATAGGGGTGGCGGAAAAGGCCGGCGCATCCATCAACGGCATCGTCCCGGACATCAAAAAGACCGCCACCCTGATCCAGGAGATCGCGGCGGCTAGCCGGGAACAGAGCGCGGGCGCCGACCAGATCGGGAAGGCCATGAGCCAACTGGACGAGATCATACAGCGAACCGCGGCGGCCTCCGAGGAGCTGGCCTCCATGGCGGAGGAGTTCAACGGGCAGTCGGATTCCCTCCTAGAGGCCGTCTCCTTCTTCCGGCTGGGGGCTGGAGAGGCCCTTCCCGCGCCCGGCGGCGTCGAGAGCCGCCCCGAACCGGTGCCGGGGGTCCTTGCCGTGGGCTGAGCCCCGCCCGGAAATAAAAAAAAGGCCGTCCGGGTCCAACCCGGACGGCCTTCGCGTTCAACCGCAATTCATCACTTGTACACGGGCTTTTGGGTGTAACGGGTGTGCAGGAGCTTGTGGGCCTTGTGGGATCCGGGGCTTTCCAAGAACTCCGAGTACACCTGCTGGATATAAGGATTCTGGTGCGAGCAGCGGTATTCGCTCTGCTCGTCGTCCGAGTAGATCCCCCGCAGCCGCTTGGTCCGGACCTCGTCCGTGCACCCGTAGGGCTGGCCGCCGCCGCCGATACACCC
>CAYTYG010000140.1:5696-8211 GCA_964441515.1 uncultured Treponema sp. | reverse complement strand
CCGCCTGTACAGGGCGGCGTTTTTGTAAATTCTCTCTTATTGCTGTTTTTTGGGCTGGAAGTGGCTGAACTCCATGGAAAAGCCCGCCCGGCCCTGGGTCACCGAGCGCAGGGACGTGGTGAACCCGAACATCGCGGACATGGGGGCTTCGGCGTGGATGGTGTCCGCGGCCGCCTTGGAGTCCGTACCGTGGATGATGCCGCCGCGCTGGCTCACCAGGCTCATGGCCTCCCCAAGGAAATCCGAGGGCGTCACGATGTCCACCTTCATGATGGGCTCCAGGAGGACGGGCCCCGCCTTGCGGCAAGCCTCGTCGAAGCCCAGGGATGCGGCGGCCTGGAAGGCATAGGGGGTCGCGGTGAACTCGTCGTATTCCAGGTCCAGAAGGACGACTCCGACGTCCACGCAGGGATAGCCGAACTGTATGCCCCCGCCGAAGGTGCTCTGCACCGCGGCTTCCACCGCGCCCCAGATCTCCTCCGGGACCTTGGGATTCCGCGCTTCCCGCCGGTATCGGTTCCCCGCTCCCCGCGCGAGAGGCTCCACGCGCAGGGTGAGCTTCGCCGCATTTTCCTTGCCCGCCAGGACTTTGCGGAAGCTCTCGGTATGCTCCACGGCCTTGGTGACGGATTCCCGGTACGTGACCTGGGGATTCCCGATGCGGGCGTCCACCTTGAAGTCCCGGATGATGCGGGTCACCAGCACGTCCAGGTGGAGCTCCCCCATGCCCTGGATGATGAGCTGGCCGGTCTCCTCGTTCTCCTTGCTCGTGAAGGTGGGGTCCTCCAGGGTCAGGAGTTCCAGGGTGGATTTCAGCTTTTCCCGGTCGGAAAGGGTCTTGGGTTCGATCGCCACGGAGATGACGGGCTCCGGGAAGTGCATGCGCTCCAGGACCACCGGCCAGCCCTCCGTGCCTATCGTGTCCCCGGTCTGCGCGGCCTTCATGCCCACGATGACGGCTATGTCCCCCGCGGCTACCTCGTCCAGGGGCTCGCTCTTGTTGGCGTGCATCCGGAGGAGGCGCGTAACCCGCTCGCGCCTTTTCTTGCCTGTGTTGTAGACGACCGAGGAGTTTTTGACGGCGCCGGAGTACATGCGGACGAAGCAGAGGGGGCCGGCCTCGCGGTCGTACTGGACCTTGAACACCAGTCCCAGGGGGTTCTTATCCGGGTCGCAGGGGACCTGGAGGTCCTCCTCCTTTTTAAGGTGGAAGGCGTGGGCCGGCGGGACTTCATGGGGGGAGGGAAGGTAATCCACCACCGCGTCCAGGAGGGCCTGCACGCCGATATTCCGGCGGCTCGCGCCGCAGAGCACCGGAACGATACGGAGCGCCAGGGTCTGTTCCCGCAGGACTCGACGTATCAGGTCGGCGGGGACGTCCTGGCCGCCCAGGAAGAGCTCCGCGATCTCGTCGGACCAGGTGCCCAGCGCGTCCATGAGCTTTTCCCTCCAGGCGTCGGCTTCCGGGGCGCGCTCCGGGGCTATCGGGGTGCGGGTGATGTTGTGCCCGCCCTCCGCGGCGTCCCAGCGCAGCTCCTCGCGGGCTATGAGGTCCACGATCCCCTCGAAGTCGGATTCCTTGCCTATTGGCAGGGCCACGGGTACGGGGTTCGCGCGCAGCTTTGCGCGCATGTCCTCCAGGACGCCGAAGAAATTGGCTCCCAGCCGGTCCATCTTGTTCACGTAGGCTATACGGGGGACGCGGTAGCGGTCCGCCTGGTGCCAGACCGTCTCGCTCTGGGGCTCCACCCCGCCAACGGCGCAGAAGACGGCTATGGCTCCGTCCAGCACCCGCAGGGAACGCTCCACCTCCGCGGTGAAGTCCACGTGGCCGGGGGTGTCGATGATGTTGATCTGGCAGCCGCGCCAGAACGTCGTGGTGGCGGCGCTGGAGATGGTGATCCCCCGCTCCTGCTCCTGTTCCATCCAGTCCATGGTGGCCTCGCCGTCGTCCACCTCCCCCAGGCGGTAGGTCTTCCCGGAGTAATAGAGGATGCGTTCGGTCGTGGTCGTCTTGCCCGCGTCGATGTGGGCCATGATTCCGATGTTGCGCATAGTGTCGAGGTTCATGGGAAGCTCCAGGTTAGGGATGACCGCTCGACGGCCGACGGCTTCAAAGCGGGTCTCGGATGGTTCATGGTACTATATACGAAAAACCGCAGGGTTTTCAAGGGAAGAAGAATATGATACGGTACCATCATGCCCACATCCCTGGAACTGCTCGCACCGGCGGGAAACCCGGAAGCCCTGGACGCCGCCGTCGGCGAAGGCGCGGACGCCGTCTACCTCGGACTGAGGTCCTTTAACGCCCGCATGCGTTCCACGAATTTCGCCTACAACCAGTTCGAGGCCGCCGTGGACGTGCTGCACCGGCAGGCCAAGAAGATATACGTGACCGTCAACACCGTTTTCGAGGAGCGGGAGGCGGACCGCATGTACCAGCTCCTGCAGTATCTGGAGAAGGTGGGCCCCGACGGGATCATCGTCCAGGACCTGGGGGTCGTACGCATGGTCC
>CAYTYG010000140.1:0-5686 GCA_964441515.1 uncultured Treponema sp. | reverse complement strand
GGTGGCCCGTGTCCTGGTTCTCCACGGTCACTTCCACCCGCGGTGCCCCCGAGGAGTATTTCACTGCATTGTCGAGCACGTTCTTCAGGATGATCTCCAGTGCGGTCGGGTCGGTGCACGTCTCCAGCGCCGCCGGGGCCAACCAGCTCTCCAAGTGGGGCTTCAAACGCGTAGTCCTGGCCCGGGAACTGTCCCGGGAGGAGATCGCGTCCGTGCGGCAGGGGACGAACCTGGAGCTGGAGACCTTCGTCCACGGGGCTCTCTGCGTCAGCGTATCGGGGCTCTGCCTCTTTTCCAGCTGGCTGGGCGGCAAGAGCGCCAACCGGGGCGCCTGCGCCCAGGCCTGCCGCCGCCTGTATACCAACGACCGGGAGGACGGATACTTCTTCTCCCCGGACGACCTGGAGCACGTCTCGAAGATCCCCGAGCTGGCGGAGGCCGGGGTTTCCTCCTTCAAGATCGAAGGCAGGATGAAGAGCGCGGAGTACGTGGGAACCGTGGTTGCGGCTTACCGATACATGATCGACAACTACCGCCTCGACCCCGTCCGGGCCTTGTCCAAGGCCGAAACCCTCCTGCGCAACGATTTCGCCCGCCGCAAGACCCTCTACTGGTTCGGGGGGAAGGCCGCGCCCGATTACATCCGCCCGTCCCAGGCGGGGGGCACGGGCATTCCTTTGGGCAAGGTACGGGAGATTCGCGCCTTCGAGGGCAGCCTGGAAGGCCGATGGGCCCTGATCAACACCTTCCCGGGGATAGCGGAGGGGGATTCCGTACGAATCCACCGCTCCGACGACTCGGGCCGCGAGACGGGCAAGGTGAAGGAGGTCCTGGAAAAGCCCGAGGGCCTGTATCTTCGGCTGGAAATCCCTTTCCGGCAGAACGACCAGGTATACCTTATCCAGACGAAGAGCATGGCCCGCTGGTACAAAAACGTCCTGCCCGCCAACCTGGAGCGCTACCGCCGTTTCCCCAGTTACGACCGCGCGCCCCGGGCGGCCGTACCCAAGCCCTCCCCGGCCAGGTCCGACTCCTTCCCCGCCGGCACCTACGCCCTCGTGGGCCGCGTGGCCGACCTGCACGTCCTCCTGGCCTCCCGTCCGGCGAAGGCCGTGCTCCGGCTGAACCGCAAGTCTTCGGCGGACCTGCGGGCCTCCGAGAGCGGGGTGCCGTTCAAGCGGGATTCCCTCGTGCTCTGGCTGGACCCCTTCTTCCCGGAGGGCGACGCCGGGTGGCTGGCCGGGGAGCTGGACTACTGGATCTCCCGGGGGCAGAGGTTTTTCGTGGTCAACAACCTCGGGCACCTGAACCTGCTCAAGTCCCGGGGCGTCGTCCTGGCTGCGGGGCCCTGGCTCTACGCCTTCAACGTCCGCGCGGTCTCGTTTCTCCTGGAAAACGGAGCGGACTGCGTCATTCCCCCCCTGGAGATATCCAAGCAGGCCCTGCAGAAGCTCTCGGAAGCCCTGCCGGCCCGCGCCCTCTTCCCGATCGTCTTTTCCTTCCCGCCCCTTTTCACCATCCGGGCGGACCTCGCGTCTTCCTATGGGTTCGAGGGTTTCGCGGACAAGGAGGGCGCGGTTTACCGGCTCGTACGGGACGGCGAGGGCTCCGCGGTGATCCCCTCCTGGCCCATGTCCCTGACGGACCGCATCCCCCTGCTCAAGAAGGAAGGATACGAGAAGTTTCTGCTGGATTTCGGCCACATCAACCTCGCCAAACCCATGTACAAACAGGTTTTCCAGGCGGCCCTCGAGGGGCGCATCCTGCCGGAGACGGGGCGGTTCAACTGGAAAGGCGGATTCTGGAGCCCCGAGGAAGCGCGGAAGCCCGAGGTCGGCCGGGACCGGAAGCCCCCCGTGAAGCAAATTAAAGCCGGAACGGAGAAAAAGACGGTTCCGGGCCGGGGCCCCCGCACCTCCCGACGCTAGGCTTTTCGCCCGGGGAGTTATATCATCTTGACTTGAACGGGAAACGGGTGTAGTCTGAGACAATCAAGTTTCAACAGGCGACATTAAGTTTCTTATAAAGAAACAATTCTCCAGCTTCGTCGGGTTACGGGCGGATATGAGCGGATCGACGGTTAAAGCATTCGAACTCCTCATGTACCTATCCAAGGCGGGGGAGGCCGTCACTCTGGCAAGGATTTCCCGGGAGACCGGCTGGGATAAGGCGACGGCCCTGCGGTACCTGGGGTCCCTGGCGGAAGTGGGAGCCGTGGAGCGGCGCGAGAACGGCTGGGTCCTGGGATTGGCCCTGATCGAGCTGGCCAGCCGCGTCCCCGTGGCGGAGAACGTGGCGGCGCGGTCGCGGCCGGTGCTGGAGCGGCTGGCCCGGGAGACGGGGGAGACGGTCAACCTGGGCTCCTGGCATAACGGCGGCGCTTTCTACCTGGCCAAGGCCGACGGGGGCCGCAACCTCCGGCTCAGGACCAGCCCCGGGGACCGGCTGCCCCTCCACTGCACCGCGGTGGGAAAGGCGATCCTCGCGGCGCAGGGCCCGGATTTCTTGGAGGATTTCCTTCGCCAGGCCCCCTACCCGAGGTGCACCGCCACCACGATCACGGAAGCCTCGGAATTCCGGGACGAGATCGTCCAGGTAAGGAACGTGGGGTACGCCATGGACCGGGAGGAGTACGAACCCGGGCTGGTGTGCGTGGCCGTCCCGGTGGAGATTCCCGCCTACGGATTCCTGGGCGCCGTCAGCGTTTCGGGGCCCTCCGTGCGGATGCGGGATCCCTTCGGGGCCATGCTGGAGCTCCTTAGAAAGGCGTCCCGGGAGATCGTGGACGCCGTGACCGCCGCCCAGGCGGAGGCTTCCGAGGAGTGATCGACCCCGGGCGGCTCCTTTGGGGAGCGCGGGGGTCGTTGAACAAGTTCGGTGCGCGGGACGGCCGTCGGCCGGTCCGCGTTGTCCGATAGGGGGATTCGAGGGCCCCCGGACGTCGTCCGGGGGCCCTGTTTTCTAAAAGACCGCCGCGGGCTCCTCCTTCCGGACCCTGCCTTCCGCGTCCTTCCCCCCGGCCGCGTCGTCGTCCTTCATCCGGGGCTTGAACTCCACGTGCTCCGCGACGATCTTCACGCGGGTATGCTGCTTTCCCTCCCCGTCGTTCCAGCGGTCCTGCTTGAGACGCCCCACGACCCGCACACCGCGGCCCTTCTTCAGGGTTTCTCCGCAGGTCTCGGCCAGCTTGGACCACGCCTCCACGTCGAAAAAGGAAACTTCCTTTTCGAGCTCCTCGTTCTGCTTGTACCACCGGTTGCTGGCCACGGCGAAGGTGCACACCGGCGTCCCCGCCGGCGTGTTCTTCAGCTCCGGGTCCCGGACCAGGTTGCCTTCCAGTAGAATGGAATTGAGGTTGTTCATACCCTCTCCTCGCTTGCGGACTCTAGGTCCGCGGGATCTCCGCCCCCTCCGGGACGGCGCCGGCCTTCGGAGTACGGCCTCTATTCCAGTTCGGCTCCCTCGGGTCGGCGACGGTATACCGCCCGCGGACCCAGTCCTGATTGTCTTCCGGGTTTTTTACGGTTTTCCGCGGAGGAAACATTGATTTCCCCGGCGCTTTGGACGATCATTTGTATTTAGAACAATTTTTTTGGAGGCTGCTTATGGCAAAGATCACGCTGTTGGACGACGCGAACGTTACTCTGTACTGCCATCCCGAGTTCGGTATCATCCATCACATAATCCACAAGTTCGTACGCGGGGAATCATTCCGAACCCTGATGACCAAGGGCGCCGACGCGTTCATCGAGCACAAGTGCACCAAGTGGCTCTCGGACGACCGGAGCAGCGCGATCCTCACCCCGGAGGATGTGGAGTGGGGACAGGCCCACTGGGAGAACCGGATCCTGGAAAAAGGCTGGAAATACTGGGCCCTCGTCATGCCCCAGAAAATGGCCGGACAGATCCAGACCAAGGAGCTCATCGAGCGATACGCCGGAAAGGGCGTGACCGTCCGCACCTTCCCCACCTCCGAGGAGGGGTTCGCCTGGCTGAAGAGCCTCTAGGGGCTCATCTCCCGCGGGATACGGTTCGTCCCTTGGAGGGGCGAACCGCTGAGCGCATAGAATCGGAAGATGAGAGGTAAAAAACTCTTTTCGTACGCATTCACAGCCTGCGCCGTCTGTGCCTTTGTAATATTCCTTTCCTCCTGCGCCACCAGGGGCTTGGTTCCCCGATCCGCGGACCCCGATTTTCCCTTCCCGGAAAGCGAAGTCTATGCCCCCGCGAAGCTTACCCGGCTTCAAAAGACCGTCGTGGAGGGAGGGCTGTCCCTGGTGGGTAGGAAGGAACTGGTGGTCCACGGAGTGTGGTACCCGTCGGACTGCACGGGGGTGGTGCGGGCGGCCTACGCCTTCGCGGGGGTGGACCTGGCGTACCGCTTCTCCCGGTACGCGGGGAACGGGGTGCGCCGGCTCTACCTTACCCTGCGGGACGAGGGGCTCCTCTACGCCGTGCGTTACCCCGCCCCGGGGGATCTCATCTTCTGGGACGATACGTACGACGCTGATCGGAACGGCCGGGCCGACGACGAGTTTACCCATGTGGGACTGGTCACGGCCGTGGACGCGGAGGGAACCATCTCCTACCTGCACTACAATTACCGGACCGGACCCGTCGTGGAGAGGATGAACCTGTTCCATCCGGAGGAGGAAACCCTTGCCGTGGAGGGCGTCCAAGTGCCGATAAACTCTCCCATGCGCATGCGAAGCGCCCCGAAAATAGCCCGGACGAACGCCGCCCAGCTCTTCCGGGTCTTCGGGAAGGCCTACGACCTGCCGCTTTAACACCGTCCAATCCGCGCGGCCGGGGGGCCGGATCCGGATTTTTCCCCGGAAAGCTCCCGGATTTCTTCAAATCCCATATTAAACCTTGAAACCCCGCGGGATAGGGGGTATTCTAGACGGCGAGGAGGAACCATGCTGGACTTTTTAATCAAGGGCGGTCCCGTGCTCTGGGTCATCATTCTTCTTTCGATTGCCGGCACGGCCATCATCCTGGAGCGGCTCCTCTATTTCCGCCGCATCAACGTGGACGAGGAGAAGCTGTTCCTCCGGATAAAATCCTCCGTGGAGAAGGGCCACTTCGACGAGGCCCTTTCCATCTGCGACAACAACCTTTCGCCCCTGTCCGGGCTCATACGCGTCGGGATAGAGCATCGGGGCTACTCCGAGACGGTGCAGAAGGACGTGCTCAAGGACGCGGCCAACCAGGAGATTCCCCAGCTGGAGAAAAACGTCTCCGCCCTGGGCACCATCGCGCACATAGCCCCCCTCCTGGGGCTCCTGGGCACCGTGACGGGCACCATGAAGGCCTTCGGGGTCCTGGGGCAGTTCGGGGCCGTGAGCGATCCGTCCATCCTGGCCAAGGGCGTCTCCGAAGCCCTCATCACCACCGTCGCGGGCATCGTGGTCTCCGTCCCCGCCGTCATCTTCTACAACTACCTGGTCACCAAGGTTAACCTCATCCTCATCAAGATGGAGAACCAGGTGACCGCCCTCGTCATGATGATCAACGCCGTCGGCAAGCCCCCCGCCCCCCGCGCCGCGGGGCCCGGGCGCACGGAGAACGCAGCCCGGGGCGTCTCCGCCCTCTCGGACTGGAAGGCTGCGCGGAGGCCGGGGGAGGCCGGCGAATGATCCTGGAGAGGCGGCTCAAACCCCGGCACGCGGTGGACCTGACGCCC
>CAYTYG010000139.1:0-8223 GCA_964441515.1 uncultured Treponema sp. | reverse complement strand
GACGAGATCGTCGCAGTGCTTTGCGGCGCTTTCGGTGTGGCCGGCCTGGGCTAGTATCGCGTTCGTGTTGGCCTGGCCGGTCCCGATCCCCGTTTCGGTCGCGCCCACGGCCGTGCCTGCGATGTTGCTCCAGACAATCCCGTCCCCGGACTCGGAGTCGGGGGCGACCTCCAGGCCTTCCCAGGGGAAATCGTCCGCCTCGTCGATGTAGAAGATGGAGCCGCCCCCCGGTCCCCTGTCCCCGATGGAGTAGCCGTCGTCCTTGCCTCCGCAGCCTGCCGGGAGAAACGCCAGGATAACAAGAGCGAAAAATCGGATCGGAGTTTTCATCCCTCAACTCCTCCTTGCGGTTCAGGAAAAGTTGACAGCCGCTGCGGGCCTCGGGTCTTCAATGTGGGATGCTTGCGGGTTTCAAGGCACTTTCCAGGTTGCCACGACGTTGTACGACGGCTGCAACCGTTCCGTGTTGAGTAAAGTATACCATCGTATCGCTCACAATGTAAGTTTATTACGGAAACGGAGCTTCGGCTCTTTTCGATCCGTCAACGCGGCGCATCCCGGCGGCGCCGTTCCTTGCATCCTCGATCGGACCCCGGGTTGTCTTGTTCCCCGTCCGTGCCGCGAGTAAAGCATTTGTCAACTTTTATAAATCGTTTATAGTTTATACCGTCCCGGACGCGGGGGAAGGGGGAAGGTATGGGTCCGGAAGCGGATGCCCTCGGGCGCGTGGCCATACGGACGGATTTGCGCCCCGGGGACCTGGGGTACCTGGTCCACATGCACGGCCTCCTGTACGCCCGGGAGTACGGGTACCGACTGCCCTTCGAGTCCTTCGTCGCCCGGAGCGTCTCGGAGTTCGCGGAGCGGTACGATCCCGAGCTGGACCGCCTGTGGGTCTGCGAATCGGAGGGGAAGATCATCGGGACCCTGGCGGCGATGCACCGGGATTCGGCCGCACAGCTCCGGTTTTTCCTCCTGGACCCCCCGTGGCGGGGCAAAGGCCTGGGAAGGAAACTGATGGGGCTTTTCCGGGCGTTCCTGGAGGAGAAGGGGTACCGGGGAGCCTATCTCTGGACCACCGCCGAGCTCACGGCCGCCCAGAGGCTCTACCTGGACGCGGGGTTCCGACTGACCGAGGAGAGGGAGTCCCCGGGCTTCGGACCGCCCGTGATAGAGCGGCGGTATGAGCTTTCCCTCCCATGAGAGCGGCCCGCCACGGGGCCGCTGAGCCTTGAGGGGCGCCGCCCCGTTCAGAAACGGATGTTGACGAAGGGCATGAAGCCCGCCTGTTCGCCGTACCGGACTATGTTGACCAGGCCGATCTGGACTCCCCGGAGAAGCCCGGCGACGTTGACGATGCCGATCTGCGCCCCTACGCACTTGCCCGCGGTGTTGACGATGCCGACCTGCGCGCCCCAGAGGGTGCCGGCCTTGTTGTAGACCGCGTTGGCCTGGAGGACAAAGATGGACTCTGCGATGCCGAGGATGCCGGTCTGCACGCCCCGGCAGGACCCCGTCAGGTTTATCAGGTTGGCCTGGAGGCCCAGGACATCCCCCGATACGCGACCTATTACCCCGGCGTCCAATCCCACCAGGGACACGTTGTCCGAATACACGAGGGTGACCCGCGCCCCCACGATCCGGGTCGTGGAAGGCACCAGCTGGATCGGGGCCCACAGGGAGAGCTGGAAGGGGAAGACCTCGATGCCCCTCGGCTCGGCGAAGTCCTCGTCGGGAAGCCGGGGGGCCGCGGGAGGCTTGGGCACGGCGTCCGGCCGGGCCGGGGCGCGGGCCCTTTCGGGCACGGCTTTCCGAAGTAGGTCCTGGGCGATGTCGTCGGCGTCCTCGAAGAGATCCTCCTCGTCGTCGTAGACCTCGTCCGCCGAGCCGATTATCTTGCCCGTCGCGGTTTCCAGGATGCGCAGGTTGACCACCCGCGCCTCGTTGTATAGGCCGATGGACCCCGCGAGAACCAGGGCCGCGGAGAGCTGCTTGCCCGCGGCTATGCGCTCCCGGTCGTCCGCGGCCTCGGAAAGGGCGAACTCGATCTCCCCGAGGAGCTCCTCCCGGCGTCCCCTGTCCAGGACGACGACGCGCCCGGTCCGGTGAAACGCCCCGGTCAGGGCATCCAGGTATTGGAGCATCGTCGCCTGGTCTATGTCCTTGGTCCGGAGCTCGAAAACCGCGAGCGTCGGCGCGGGGCTTTCCTGGGCCGCAGCGGCCGCCGCGCAGAGCAAAGCCAATACTTTCAATAAATTGCGTTTCATGCCCGGGATGCTAATATCGGAAGGCGGGCGGCGTCTATCCCCCGACGGGCCATGCCGCGCCCGGTTCACACCGGCTAGATTCGGCGGTCCGCCGGGCCGAGGCGGCGGTCCGGGGCGCCCGTGCGCCGTTCCGAAAAGGCCGCTCGGCGGTCGGCCGGGCCGGAACGGCGGTCCGGAAAGGCCGACCTGCGCTCCGGAAATCCCCGAAAGGTGTCCGCCCCCGCGTACCGGCGGTCCGGCCCGTCGAGGCGCCGGTCCGGGGCCTCGAACCGCCGGTCGATGCCGGCCAGGCGCCGATCCACGCGATCGAATCTGCGGTCGTTCCGCGCCGCCCTTTTCTCCGGAAGAAAATCGTCCGTTTTTCCGTATCCCGTTTCCATACTCCCCTCCTTCGGATACTGCAAAGAAGAGAACCGAACGACCCAATTCTATCACGTTTTTCGGGATAGTACGAAACGGAAGGCGCTTCCCCGCCGGGGCTCCCCGACGGCCGAACGCCGGGACGCCGCCCTCGGGGAATCGAGGAATTCCGACCGTTTTTTGACTTTGCGGTTTCCATCCTCGATACTTCGAAGGGTAATTCAATATGGAGGTTTCCATGAGAATGCGGATAGGCGGTCAAATCCTGAGCATCGGAATGGTCATCCTTCTAGCCCCGATGGTCTTGATAGGAATAATCGCGACGTCGAATTCGAGCCGGGGAATGACGCAGCTCGCCATGGGCAATGTCGACAACATGGCGCGCAGCATGGCCAATTACACCGAGCTGAGGCTGCAGAGCGACAAGCGCTTCGTCCTGGGGTTGTCCATGGACGGAGAGATCCGGGACTTCCTCGAAGCTTCCAACCGCGGGAGATCCACGAGGGAGGATACGGCCAGGCTGAACGCCAAGCTCATGGACATCAAGAAGAAGCCGGATCTCGATCCCCTGTACGACGCGATCTCGATCATCGACGCGAGGGGCTACGTCGTAAGCTGTTCCCTCCCCGAGATCGTGGGATTCAACGTGGCCGGTATGGATTTCTTCAAATTGGCCGTCGCGGGCCGGCCTACGATAGGACAGGTCGTCATCGACGGCAAGAATCCTCCCAACGCCGGTATAAGTTCGCCCGTCCTGGACGATTCGGGGAAGGTTTTAGGGGTCTGCGGCGTCTATATAAACCCGGTAAAGAACCTGACCGAACTGGCCCAGTATAAGCTGGGGGAATCCGGCTACTTCATGGTCGTGGACGCCACCGGACTCGTCGTGTTCCATCCCGACGAGAAGATCATGCTGACGAAGAACGTCAATGAAATGCCGGGCTGGGAGCCCCTCGCCCAGGGAGTCCTGGCGGGCAAGCCGGGAGGGGCCGCCTTCACGCACGAAGGCGTAAAACTCGGCGGCGCGTACTACCCCGTGCCCTCGAACGGCTGGATGGTCGTGGCGACCATGCAGGAGGACGAGTACCTCGCCGCCGCGAATTCCATGCGGAGGACGATACTGGCGACCATGGCAGTAGCCATCGCAGTCGCCTTCGTCGCCCTCTTGGCCCTTTCGCGCTCCATCAGCAAGCCTCTCAACAAGGCCACCGGCTACGCGAAGCTCCTGGCGGAGGGGAACCTGACCGCGAGGGTCGAGAAAAAATTCCTCGGCCGGGGCGACGAGATCGGCGACCTTTCCAAGGCCATCGAAAACATGATCTCCCATCTGAGGGATGTCGCGACCAACGCGCAGTCCGTCACCCAGAAGGTGGCCGCCGGGAGCGACTCGATCAGCGCCTCCGCGCAGCAGCTCAGCCAGGGCTCCACCGAGCAGGCGGCCAGCGCGGAGCAGATATCGGCTTCGGTCGAACAGATGAGCTCCACCATCAAGCAGAACGCCGATAACGCCCGCGCCACCGAGGGCATGGCGATCAAGGCGGCCCGGGACGCCGAGCAGGGCAACATGGCCGTTTCCAAGTCGGTCGACGCGATGAAGCAGATCGTGGAGAAGATCTCGATCATCGAGAACATCGCAAGCCAGACGAACCTCCTGGCGCTGAACGCCGCCATCGAGGCCGCGCGGGCGGGCGAGTCGGGGAAGGGCTTCGCCGTCGTGGCGTCGGAGGTTCGCAAGCTCGCGGAGAGGTCGGCGAAAGCCGCGTCGGAGATCACGGAACTGTCGCAGCTGACGATGAGCGCGGCGAGCGACGCGAGCGGGGTTATCGGGGCGATCGTGCCGGACATCAAGAAGACGGCGGAGCTGGTGCAGGAGATCGCGTTGGCGTCCCAGGAGCAGAGCCAGGGGATCGAACAGATCCAGAAGGCGATGATGCAGCTAGACACGGTGATCCAGCAGAACGCGGGGGCCAGCGAGGACATGGCGGGCATGGCCGAGGAGCTGTCGGGAGAATCGAGGGACCTGAAGTCCACGATCGCCTACTTCCGGCTGGGCGGCGAAGGAGGCCCGGCCGTCGCGAAGCGGAAGGAGACGGCTTCGGACGCCGGAACGCTCCTTCCGGGGCCCCCCCCGAGGAAGGCCGGGACGGCGAAGCCCGGGCCGGTGAAGCCCCCCGCGCCCCGGAGGGCGGAGCCTAAGCGCGGGATCGTGCCGGTCGATCCGACTCCGAAGGGAGACGCCAGGGACTCGGATTTCGAGGAGTTTTGACGGGGTTGGGGCTTCCTTGCCGCCGGCGCCCGCCCAGCGGGCGCCGGACCCGGAGCCCCGGTTTATTTATACCAGCAGATGTAGGCGGTCTCCATCGGGACCTTGAGCTGGAACTTCTGACCCGCGGCCACGGTGAAGGTCTGTCCGTCGACATAATCCTTCCATTCCGGGGAGTCCGGGAGCTTGACCGTGAGTTTCCCGCTGACAATCTTCATCCGCTCCACGGTGCTGGTGCCGAATTCATATTCCCCCGGGGCCATGACCCCGACGGTGGCGGGACCCTCCGTGGTCCGGAGCGCAAGGGATTTCACGTTGCCCCCGAAGTATTCGTTGGATTGGATCAAGACGCCCTCCTTTCCGGCCGTGCTGCGGCCCACCCCTATGATGCCCCGGGACGGGAAGGAACGCAACCGTTTCCGGGAGCTGTGTGCGCCTCGCCCTCGCCGGCTCGGGACGGCGCTTCGGTTCAAATCCGCCCAGCCCGCATACAAGACGGCTGGGCGGATGACGAGGCGCGGCCTCAGGCAGCGCACGTACATTTCTTCCTATCGGCAAACGCGCGTAGCGTGTACGCCGCGAAGCGGCGCCCGCCTTGCGGGAGATGAAAAAGGCCGCGTCATTAGACGCGGCCTTCGACCATAACTCGGGCTGGGCGGATTTGAACCGCCGACATCTTGGTCCCGAACCAAGCGCGCTAGCCCCTGCGCTACAGCCCGAAGAAAAAAAAATCCCGCCGCGAGGCGGGATTCGGGAGCGACGGGGCTTGAACCCGCGATCTCCGGCTTGACAGGCCGGCGCGATAAACCAGCTTCGCTACGCCCCCACGTCATCGCTGACAGGACGCAACTATATTGATCTGCCCCGCCGGTGTCAAGGCCCCACGAGGACGGCGCCGGACTTCTCGTCGCGTTCCACCCGGGCGGGGCGGGGCAGCTCCAGAAGGCTTCCCGCGGCTTCCTTGGCCGCCGGTCCCACCACCAGGGTGTATCCGAGGTCCGAGCAGGCGTACCTTCCTTCCCAGCCGCCGGGGAGCCGGATCAAGTCGGAAACGAGCCGGGTGAGCAGGGGGCCCTTCTGGGTTGTTTCGGGCGCTTTCGCGCCGGCCGCGGGCTTCTTCAAGGCCAGCCACGAGACGGTAAGCCGGTTCTTGGGCAGTCCCGCCTCCTCGGAGAACCGCGTGAGCGCGGGAGGGGCTATGTCCAGGGGCACGGGAAAATGGCACCAGGGCATTTTCGTCCTGTGGCGGGGCGTGTGCACCTGCGGAAGGGCGGACTTGGCGCGGCCGTCCTCCCGGTCGCCCATCCCCCCGAAGGCGCCGGACATGGGGCAGGCCCGGGCGTGGGGGCAGGGGGCTTCCGCCGTGAATCCCGCCAGCAGGGCCGCCTCCCGGAGGGCGGAGAGCATGGCGCCGGATCTGGGCTCCCCGGGTTCGATCAGGAGGACGGTCCCTTCGGGCTTGCAGCTCGAGGAAAGGCTCCCGACAAGGGCTTCCGCTTTCTCCCCCAGGGTTCGCTCCCGGCCCGACGAACTCCAGAAAAACTCCGTGAAGGCGTTGGCCGAGGCCACGACGTCGGCCTTGACCGGGCCTTCCATGTTCGGGAAGACCGCGCGCCGGGTCTCGATCTTCCAGGCGCCCTCCCCGAGGATGGGGCCTCCGGTCTTGAGCCTGAGGGCGTCCAGGATGGAGAGTCCGGTCTCCATCGCCTTGCGTATCCTGTCCGTGCAGAGGATGCGCAGTCCGCGGTCCCGGAGCTCGGGCCGGGCGATCCAGAGGGCGATGGGGAGCGTGAGAGGCCCGGATCCTATGTCGAGCAGTTTTGCTCCCTTGGGAAGGTCCAGGGGGAGGCCGGCCAGCACCGGCACCATCCGCACGACGTTCCAGGCCATGAAGTAGCGGATGTAGGCCGCCAAAGCGGAGGGCTTGCCCATGTAGTCGGCGGACCTAGCGCCGCGCTCGCTGGTGAGGCCGCGCCAGAGCTCCTGGACGTCCTCCAGGAGGAATCTTCTGCGGGATTCGTGCACCGGGATGGTTTCCGAAACCGCCGACAGGAAAGCCTCCAGGTCCGCGCGGGCTCCCTTGGGGGCGGAGAAGGGGGACACGAAGCGAGCCCGGGATGCCCCGGCCTGGGCTTCGCGCCCGGTGAGGTAGGCGGCTATGGGGTCGTCCGGGGAATGCTCCTCGTGGCAGGGCACGTTTTCCCGGGGGCGGACGGGCTTATCCCGGGACGGCCGTCGGGAGCCCGAGTCCGCCCGGGCGGGCTTCCCGCCTCGGAACGGCCGCGTGCCGGAAGCCCGGTCTATGCCGTCCCTGCCTCCATAGGGTTTTCCGCCCGGGGCGCCGCCGGCCCGGTAGCCCGTCGGGCGGCGGCCGGGGCCCGGTTTCCTGTCGTGGGGTTCGCTCACACCTCCAGTATGTCGACGGAGCGCCCTTTGTGCAATGGCGGATCCTCCTTTAGAACGAGAGGACCACCTTCCCGGACCGGCCGGAGAGCATGTCGGCGAAGCCCTTCTCGAATTCGTCGAAGGAGTACCGGTGGGTGATGACGGGACGGATGTCCAGCCCCGAGAGGATCATGGCCTGCATCTTGTACCAGGTTTCGAACATCTCCCGACCGTAGATGCCCTTGATGAAGAGACCCTTGAAGATGACCTTTTCCCAGTCTATCCCCGTGCCGCTGGGCATCAGCCCCAGCAAGGCGATGCGTCCGCCGTTGTACATGTTCGCCAGCATCTGCTCGAAAGCCGCCGGCGAGCCGGACATCTCCATGCCCACGTCGAACCCCCCGACCATGCCGAGCTCCTTTTGCACCTCCCGCAGGTCCTCCTTCTGTATGTTCACCGTCCTGTTCGCGCCCAGCTTCGCGGCCAGGGCCAGGCGGTACTCGTTGACGTCCGTGACCACCACGTTGCGCGCCCCCACGTGGCGGGCGATGGCGGCCGCCATGCATCCTATGGGGCCGGCCCCGGTTATAAGCACGTCCTCCCCGACCGTGTCGAAGGACAGGGCGGTGTGCGTCGCGTTCCCGTAGGGATCGAAGATGGACGCCACCTCGTCCGGGATGGAGTCGTGTATATGCCAGGCGTTGTAGGAGGGCACGGAGACGTACTCCGCGAAGCACCCGTCCCGGTTGACGCCGATGCCCCTTGTGTTGGGGCACAGGTGGTGCTTCCCCGCTCGGCAGGCGCGGCAGACCCCGCATACGATGTGGCCCTCCGCGGACACCCGCTCCCCGATCTTGTATCCCTGCACCGCCCGGCCCATCTCCACGATTTCCCCGACGAACTCGTGGCCCACCGTCTGGCCCAGGGTTATGGTCTTCTGGGACCAGG
>CAYTYG010000138.1:0-8257 GCA_964441515.1 uncultured Treponema sp. | reverse complement strand
TACCTGGCCTGGGGAGAAGCCCTGGATCTGGTGACCTTCGAGACGGTCGTCAAGGCGGGCTCCAACCCTATAAACCTCCGGGTCCGGCTGGATCCCCTGGGCGGCGGCCATTCGGGCGGCCCCGTGGTCACCCCGCCTCCCCCTCCCGTCCGGAACCACTCCATCCGGGTGACGTCCAACGTGCCGGGCGCGGAGGTGATCATCAACAACGTGACCGCCGGGCGCACGCCCTTCTCCTCCACCATCCCGGAGGGGTCCTACACGGTCGTGGTTCGCGCGCCGGGCTATACGGATTACACGCAGAACGTGGTTGTCCGCGGCGCCACCGTGGTGAACGCGACGCTCCAGGGCGTCATGGTGCCCCTAACCCTGGGGAACCTCCGGCCCGGGGCGGAGATCTTCCTGAACGGATCCAAGGTGGGCACGGCCAGCTCCTCGAGCTTCTCCGTGCAGGTGGCCCCGGGAACCTACACCGTGACGATACGGCTGGGCGGCTTCCTGGACTTCACCACCCAGGTCACCGTGGGCGGGGGTCCCCAGACGATACAGCCCGTCTTCCAGCCCATGCCCGCCACCTACTCGTTCAACATCCCGCCCGGGGTCCTGAACCCGGAGGTGCGGAAAAACCCCTGGAGCCAGATCCGCCTGTACATAGACGGGACGCCCCAGACGGGTTTTCGGGGCCAGGTCGCCCCGGGCCGGCACACGATACGCCTGGTGTCCGGCGCCTTCGCGGTGGAGACGTTCTACGACTTCGAGGCGGGCCGGAATTACACCTTCGAGCCCTTCCTGGGCCTGAACATCCAGTAAGGGCGGGGTAAAACGGCGGTAAAATCGACGGAAGGGGCGCCTTCGCCCGGCGGGGGCGCCTCTTCCGGTATGTATTATATTTCGTTTGCGCTCTCGGTCTTGTGTGGTATACTCCCGTGAAAATGATTGAGAATCGTTGCCGGCGCCGGCCGATCGAGAGGTAGAGGTCTCCCGCACATGATGGATACGCGAGAATACGAGCAACTGGCCATGGAATCCGGGGTTTATCGGGATATCGAGCTGGACATCCTGATCGACACCCTGGATTCCTGGAAAAAGCGGCCCGGCGACCCCTATTCCCTCGTGGAGATACGCGACAACCGCGAGATCGCGGGATTCTGCCTCTACCAGCGCGCGGCCAACACGGACTTCACCTTCGACATCCACTCCTTCCTCGTGGGAAAGGCGTACCGCGGCAAGGGAGCCGCGGACAAGCTCCTGGAACTCCTGATCGAGGAAATACTCTCCAGAACCACCTCTGCGATGATCCGGATCGAGATCTCGACGATCAAGGAGGCCGCCGTGGAGACGGGCTTCTTCTCCTCTCGGGGTTTCGAAACTATAGGCCACATCCAGGATTTCTACGGGTCCGGGAACGACTATTTCATCTACGCACGGCATATCCTGAGGGATCCGGAAGATCGGAAGGACTGAGACCGGATTATATCTGTACTTTTCAGCCGTATCGGCCGAAAATGGAGGGAAGAATCGAGTTCCGGCGGGGCGCGGGCGTCCAACCGGGGCCCGGGGCGGCGATCCGGGCGCAGGCCGGAAGGCGGGTGTCCCGCAGGATCGTCCGGAAATCTTGCATGTATAGCAAGTTAGGATAGAACGAATGAGGACGACCTTGGACGCCTATTCCATCAGCAACGCAACGGCGATAGTATCCGGGACGACCGTGGAGTTCGGTAAACTCCGCGTGGAAGCCGGGAAGATATCCGGGAGGAACGGCTCCGGACCGGAGATCGACCTGGGCGGCGCGTCCTTCGTGTATCCCGCGCTCGTCAACATCCATGACCACTTCCGGGGCAACTACCTTCCCCGCGTGGGCCCCCAGGGCGACAATTTCTACCTGAACTGGGGCCCCTGGGACAACGATCTGAAGGCTTCCGGCATATTCAAGGAAAGGGCCAACATCGCCGTGGAGCAGATGTACTTCCTTTCCTCCTACAAGAACCTTTTCTCCGGCGTCGCCACGGCCCACGACCACTTTCCCCACGAGATCAACGATCCCTTCCTGCCCCGCCTGCCCATCCGCGTGATCCGGGAATACACCCTGGAACACGAGTGCTCCTCCTTCGACCTGAAATGGGGCAAGGGCATAGAGCAGGAGCACAAGTGGGCTGTGGAGCGCGGCTGGCCCTTCATCACCCACCTGGAGGAGGGCTTCGACCCGGAGTCCATGGAGGGCGTCGAGATCCTGGAGAGGCTGGGATGCCTGGACAACCATGGGGTCTTCATCCACTGCATCGGTTTCTCCGACGAGGACATACGTAAGGTCGCCAAGGCGGGCGCGTCCGTATCCTGGTGCCCCGCGTCCAATATGCTCATGTTCAACGTCACCTGCAAGATCCGCAAGTTCCTCCAGGCGGGAATCAACGTCGGCATCGGCACGGACTCCACCCACACGGGCTCCGTCAATCTCCTGGCGGAGATGAAATACGCCCGGGAAACCTACCAACGCATGTACGGCCAGGACCTGTCGGCCAAGACGCTCTTCCTCATGGTCACCTCGAATCCCGCCAAGGCCTTCTGGATGCAGGACCGGATCGGAACCCTGGACAAGGGCAAGTCCGCGGACGTCCTGGTGACCCGGGCGGTCCACGACGATCCCCACGAGTCCCTGGCCCGGGCGGAATGCCGGGATATACGGCTCCTTACCCTGGAGGGCGCGCCCCTGCTCGTGGAGGAGTCCCTGGCCGGCCCCTTCGGGGAGACCCTGGCCAAGGGATACGAGACGGTGACCCTGGGGGGCCGGAAGGTCTACGTCCGTGGGAATCCCGCCGCGCTCTACCGGGACATCCGCAAGGCGGTCGGTTTCCCGAAGAAGCTGGACTACCTGCCCTTCGAGCCATGAAACCCGTATCGGCCATGGATTGGATGGAAAACGGCGCGTTCATCTACTATACTGCAAGCGCAAGGCGTACGTCGTCGGGCGTGGAGTGAGGAACGATGCCGAAGGCTGCCAGTTACCGCGCGAACTCCGTCATCTACTTCCAGGGTGACATGAGCGACCGGATCTATATCCTCCAGTCCGGCCAGGTGGTGCTCGGCTACACCGATATCGAAACCGGCAAGGACCTTCGGGAAGTGATCGCCACCGGGGAGTTTTTCGGAGTGAAGAGCGCCCTGGGCAAGTACCCCCGGGAGGAGAACGCCGCCGTGGTGGCCGACGCCCAGGTGCTGGCCTTCACGGTCCCCGAGTTCGAGCAGTTCGTATCCGCGAATACCCGCATCATCCTGAAGATGCTCCGCGTCTTCTCCAACCAGCTCCGGCGCATCCACAAGCAGGTGGAAAACCTGATGGAGAAGCAGGAGGCCCTGAGCCCCGAGATAGGGCTCTTCCGGACGGGGGAATACTACCTCAAGAACCGGATGTACTCCCAGGCGAAGTACGTCTTTTCCCGTTACCTGACGTATTACCCCGCCGGAAAGCTCTCCGAGGCGGCCAGCAGGAACCTGGAGACATCCGAGAGCTTCCTGGTCAAGTACGGGGACGGGAAGGGACCGGCCCCCGTGGTGGCGGGAACGCCCTCCGGATCGAACGCCAGCCGGGAAGCCCCGGCCGCAACGGGAGCCTCCCCCTTCCGGACGGCCGACGTACTGCGGCCCCAGCAGGGGCAGGCCCTCTCGGACACCGCGAAAGCCTACTACAACGCGGTCAGCCTCTTTTCCCAGGAGAAGTACAAGGACGCCCTCTCGGAGTTCCGCCTCATCGTGGAGGACAACCAGGACCCCGAATACGTCGTGAAAGCGGCCTACGACATGGGTCGAAGCGTTTTCATGCTGGGACAGTACGACTCGGCCATACAGCACTTTACCCGCATGGTCCAGACCTACCCCAAGCACCCGGACCTCGCGGACATCCTCTACTATCTGGGACAGGCTTACCAACGCAAGGGCGACATGGACCGCGCCAAGGGCTTTTTCCGTAAGATCCTGACCATGGAGAAGGACGAGGACAATTCCACGTACCTCCGGGCCAAGAAGGCCCTGCGGGGCCTGGAGGAGGGCGCCAATGGCTGACCTCTCCTCCTTCACCCGCTTCGCGCGCACCTATCAGGCCGGCGAGATCATCTTCTCCGAGTACGAGCCGGGCGACAGCTTCTACCTGATACAGTCCGGGAAGGTCTGCATCTCCAAGATCGTCGGGGACATCGAGAAGACCATCGACGTCCTCCAGCCGCCGGAGATTTTCGGCGAGATGGCCATCCTGGAGGGGACTCCCCGGTCCGCCACGGCCATAGCCGTGGACACGGTACGCGTGCTGGAGTTCAACCGGGCCAATTTCGAAGTCCTCATGATGGGCAACCCCCAGATCGCCCTACGCCTTCTGAAGCTCTTCACGAAGCGGATCTACGACCAGAAACGAAGGTTCATGATCCTGACCCTGGAAGACCCGCAGGCCAAGGTGGCGGACGTCTTCCTGATGCTCGCCGAGACCCAGGCCGCGGCCTCGAGCGCGGGGGAACAGGACGGGGAAAAGCGGGAGTTCAAAATAACCATCGAGGACGTCGCCCACTGGGCGGGCATGGGCCCCTCCGAGGTCCAGACCATCCTGGGACACTTCGCCAACCAACGCCGCGTGGAACTCTACCCCGACCGCATCGTGGTGCGGAACATCTCGGACTTCTCCCGGTTCGTCAATTCCCGCAGAAAAAAATAACCTACGAATACCCCAACGCCACGGCTAGCATCAGCAGCCCCATCGTCAGGACCAGCACAGCCGCCTGCAGGGGGACCGCCCATCTCGCGTACCGAGGCCAAGATACGCCGGCCATGGACAGGGCGATCAACAGAACGGCGTTCGTAGGGTAAAAAATATTGGAAAACCCGTCCCCAAACGCGAAGGCCTGCACGGCCACCTGCCGGGTGCACCCGGTCAGGTCCGCCAGGGGCGCCAGCAAGGGCATGAGAAGGAAAGCCTTCGCGCTGGCGCTGGCTATGAAGAAATTCATGCCCAGGGTGACGATGTACATGAGGGCGGCCGCCCCGTAGGGGGAGGCCCCGGAGGCCGCCTCGGAGGCCGCGTACAGAATCGTGTCCAGGACGCCGCCGGCCAGGATGATCCGCTTGACGCTCAGGGCCATCAGGATGAGAAGCCCCGCGGGAAGCACCCCCAGGGCGCCGGTCCCGAAGGCCTTGAGCCAGCGAGGAAACGAGACCCCCGCCGAGAGCCCCGAGACCAGGCCGGCGGACAGGAAGGCAAGGGCCATGATGGGCAGGGAGTAATCCGAGAGCCCGGGAACCAGGGTGACGGCGAGCACCACGGCCAGGAGAACGGCCATGGAAAACCCGAAGACCCGGGCGCCCCGGAGGCTCCGGTCCGAGAGAGGCCCCTCCGAGGGTACGGCGGACGCGGCCGATTCCCCCGGGGCCGCAAGGGTCCCGTCCCGGTCGGCCTTTGCCCTCTCCACCTTCCGGGCGTGGCGGATCAGGAAGAAAACGTACAGCCCGTAGCAGAGCGCCAGGACAAGGACCCGGAAGGGAGCCCCGGAAAAGATGGGGATACCCGCCAGCCTCTGGGCTGTCCCGATGGAGAAGGGATTGGAGATCGCCGCCGCGAAGCCGAACCCAACGGCCAGTACGCTCATTCCCAGGCCGGTAAGGGCATCCCACCCGAAGGACGACGAGAGGGCCAGGGCCACGGGGATCAGCAGCACGGACTCCTCGAAAACCCCCATGAGAGACCCCAGGAGCATCCCGAAGAGGGACAGAGCCGCCAAAAGGCGGTAACGGCGTTCCCGGAACCGGCGGGCCAGGGAGGCAACCGCGGCCTCCAGGATCCTCGCGTCGTTGAGGCCCGCGAAGGATCCCCCGGCGATCGCGATAAAAGCGATGATGACCGCCACGGTCAGTGCGTCCGGGGAGCCCAGTACCTCGAAAGGCGCCGTCAGCCACCGCCACGCCGGGTAGTCGGGGCGCTCCGCGGGGCGGTACGAGCCGGGGACTATCAGAGCGCCGGCGTCGGATTCCCTGCGTTCGAATCGGCCCGCCGGGACGACGCGGGTAAGGATACCCGCCGCCAGCATGAGGCCCAGGAGTATGAGGGCGGAAACGACGAAAGCCTTGGCTCCTAAGGAAACGTTCTTCATGGCTCCTCCCTGCCGGCTCGAATCGCGAGAAAGTGCCGCGCCGCCAGTATATACCGGATTCCGGGCCGCAAGGCGCGAGATTGACGGTTTCCCGAACGATCCGGCATACTGCTTTCGGGAGGGCCGCCCGTCGCCGGGCTTCCAGGCCTTTCCAGACACCCCGGGAGGTTCCCAGATGCATCCGGTTCAACTCATTCTTTGCGTTATCCTCGGGCTGGCCGCCGGATTGCTGGCTCTCATGGCGGTCCGCGCCCTGCGGACCCCCCGGGCCCCCGCCCCGGGCCGCCTGGATCCCTCGGCCCTGGAGCCCTTCGCGGGGATAGAGAGGAAGCTGGCCGCCCTTGTGCGCCTTCCTACCGTTTCCCGCTTCGAGGAAGACCAGGAGGAGGACGAGCCCTTCAAGGCCTTCCCGGAGGAGCTGGCGCGTCAGTTCCCCTCCCTGGGCAAGCGGCTGCGCCGGGACCTCGTCGGTAATCGTGGCATCCTGTACGAGTGGGAGGGGAGCGACCCGTCCCTCCTCCCCGTCGTCCTGACGTCCCACTACGACGTTGTTCCCCCGGGGGACCAGCCCTGGACGCGGCCGCCCTTCTCGGGGGACATCGTCGACGGTTATGTCTGGGGGCGCGGGTCCCAGGACACGAAGATCACCCTGACCGGGGCCCTGGCTGCGGTGGAGCGCCTCCTGTCCGAGGGTTTCCAGCCCCGCCGCAGGGTGTACATCTCCCTGGGCGGGGACGAGGAGGTCGGCGGAGCCCGGGGGGCCGGCGCTTTGGCCCGTACGCTGGAGGAACGGGGGGTGAAAGCCTCTTTCCTGGTGGACGAGGGCGGCATCGTGGAGGACGGGATGCTCGCCTTCGCGGACCGGCCCCTGGCCCTGGTGGGCATCGCGGAAAAGGGCTACGTGGATGTGGAAGTGGAGGCCAAGGGGTCCGGGGGCCACGCGTCCATGCCGCCCCGGAGCACCGCCGCCGGAACCCTGGCGCGGGCCGTGGCGCGCCTGGAATCCCGGCCCTTCCCGGCCCGGCTCACCTACACGGTCAAAAGTTTCCTCTCCGACCTTTCGCCCTACGTCCCCTTCGGCTACCGCCTCCTGTTCCGCAACGCGTCCCTGGCGGCGCCCCTCCTCATCAAGGTCTTCTCCGCCTCCCCCACGACGAACGCCCTGGTGCGGACCACCCAGGCCGCCACCATGCTGTCGGGAAGCGAAAAGGAGAATGTCCTTCCCAACAAGGCCAAGGCCGTATTCAACGTGCGCATCCTGCCCGGCTGGAGCGTCGCGGGGGTGCTGGCCCGGATGTCCGAAATCGCTCGGCGGGAGGGAGCGGACGTGCGGTCCGCCCACGAGGGGCACAACGTGGAACCGCTTCCGGAGTCCCCCACGGACCACGAGGGATACGCGGCCGTCCGATCGGCCCTGGCGGCCGCCTTCCCGGAGGCGGCGACCGTGCCCTTCCTGTTCAGCGCGGGCACGGACACCAAGCATTACAAGAAGATCGTCCAGGGCCTATACCGAATCTCCCCCATGCGCCAGACCCCGGAAGACCTGAAGGGCGTCCACGGGCCGAACGAGAGGATATCGGAGGAAAACCTTCGGAGGTGCGCCCTCTTCTACTACGAGTTGATCAAGTCGCTGTAGGGCGGCCGTGCCGCGGGGATCGCAAGGCGGTCGGACGGTTCGACGGCCGGGACCCGGTCATTGGATCACCGCGTAATCGCTGAACCAGACCTCCCGGATCTTACCCAGGAACAGCATGCCGTTCAGGCGGTCCCGCAGGGCCGACTTCAGGGCCCCCTCGAAGGCGGGGTGAAGCTCCTCCACGCTCTTCCCGGAAAAGAAATCCTCGCACTCCTTGCGAAGCCGGCCGGACTTGTCGTCCAGCTCCTCCCGAAAGGCGCGGTCTGCGGCGGGATACGGGAATACTATGTTGGCGGCCACCACCGCGGAGGGGGTATCCCGGGTGGACGCCCGTATCGTGCCGATGCGGGTATAGACGGCCTCCCCCTCCCGGGGCGCCTCCGCGCCGGTGCTTTCCGCGCGGGGTGTCCGGTTCCGAGTTCCTGCGGCCAGGGCATAGGCGGTCCCCAGGACCAGCACGGCGGCAAGGGCCAAGATGACGGCCCGGAGAACGCGC
>CAYTYG010000137.1:3451-8258 GCA_964441515.1 uncultured Treponema sp. | reverse complement strand
GCTCTACGCCGACTACGAGCGGCGCCTCCGGGAGACGGGAAACGCGGACTTCGGGGACCTCATCCTCCTGCCCGCCCGGGTCCTCCGGGAGGACGAGGTCCTGCGCCGCCGCTTCCACCAGCGGTTCCGGGTGATCCTGGTGGACGAGTACCAGGACTCCAACGTGGCCCAGTTCGAGCTGCTCAAGACCCTGGCGGGCGACGGGGCCTACGTCTGCGTGGTGGGGGACGACGACCAGTCCATCTACCGCTTCCGGGGGGCCGAGGTCCGGAACATCCTGGACTTTCCCGACATCTTCCCGGGCACGGAGGTCGTCCGGATGGAGCGGAACTACCGCTCCTTCCAGACCATCCTGGACGTGGCCTCCTCCGTGGTGGGGAAGAACGAGGGCCGCCTGGGCAAGAGCCTCCGGGCCGTGAAGGAGGGAGGCCCCCGGCCTATCCTGGCCCTGCTCACGGACCAGGACGAGGAAGCCGCCTACGCGGCCCGGACGGCCGAACGCCGCCTGGCCCGGGGGGGGAGCTGGTCCGACACGGCCGTCCTCTACCGCACCAACGCCCAGTCCCTGGCCTTCGAACGGTTCTTCGCGCGCCGGGGCATACCCTACCGGATCGTGGGCTCCGTCCGCTTCTACGAGCGGGAGGAGGTGAAGGACTCCCTGGCCTACCTGGCGGTCCTGGCCAACCCCCGGGACGAGGTGAACTTCCGCCGGATCGTGAACAAGCCCGCCCGGGGGGTGGGCGACACGAGCGTGCAGGCGATCCTGGAGGAGGCCCGGGCTTCCGACGGGGATCTTCTGGCCGCCTCGGGCCGGGCGGGGCCGGGGCTGAAGACCTCCAAGAGCCGGGCCGGGTTGGCGTCCTTCGTGTCCCTCCTGGGGGGCTTCCGGACCCTCCTGGAGGCGGAGGGGAAACCGAAGCCCCTGTCGGCCCTGGTGGAGAACCTCGTCAAGGAGACGGGCCTGGCGGACTACCACAGGGGGCAGGACGAGGTGGCGGGAACCCAGCGGGCCGCAAACCTGGACGAGCTGGTGAACGCGGCGGCGGACTTCGAGCTCTCCCTGCCGGGCCTGGCGGAATTCCTGGAGACCATAGAGCTGGACCGCCGCCTGGCCGACCAGGAGGAGAGCCTGGACGCGGTGACCCTGATCACCATGCACAACACCAAGGGCCTCGAGTTCCCGGCGGTTCTCGTGACCGGGCTGGAGCAGGGGCTCTTCCCCCGGGACGACGACGAGGGCGAGGACCTGGAGGAGCAGCGCCGGCTCTTCTACGTGGCCGCCACCCGGGCCAAGGAGGAGCTCCACCTAACGGCCTGCCGCCGCAGGATGTTCCGGGGACGCCCCATGGAGAACCTGCCCTCGAAATTCCTCTACGAGATACCCCGGGAGCTCTACGAACCCCTGGGGGGAAAGCTGCCCGAGGGAGGCTCCGCCCAGGGCCCCTGGAAGCCGGGTCTCCCGGTGTACCACGACGATCACGGCTCCGGGTACGTGGTGCAGGTGAAAACCGGAACCGAGGACACGGGGCCCCTGGTCTTCGTACGCTTCGAAACGGGGAGGGTCCTGCAGTTCTTCCCCAAGTTCACGAGAAAGCTGGAGGTCCTGGAATGAGCGAAACGGCCGCGGGCCTTCCCCCGATACGCAGGATGCGGGGGTGGAGGCTCTACGGGGAGAACGGGGAGCGCTACCTGGACCTGCGCCTCCTGGACAACCGGGGCTTCCTGGGCGCCAAGGGCCGGTTCGCAGGCACGAGGGCCAAGAACGGTATAGACCTGGGGCTCCTGAAGGAGGCCCCCAGCCGCCACGCGGAGCGCCTTAGGAAAGCCCTGGGACAGGCCGTTCCGGGGGCCGCGGCCTTCCGGTTCTACCGCTGCGAGGAGCGGGCCCTGGAAGCCCTGGGGAGCGTCCTGGCCGCGGGCCGGCCCTTGGGCCGCGGGGACCTCTACGACCCCCTCCGCCGGGACCCGGGGGCCCCGGATTCCGGCGCCCCGGCGGCGGTCCAGCGGTTCTTCCTCCCGGGCGAGGAGGAAGCCCGGCTTTCCTCCTTTCCCGCCCGCCTCGTCCCCCTCCCCTGCCCAGCTCCCTTCGCGCCGGCGGTGCTGGCCTTTTCGGACCCGGACCTGGCCGCGGAAGCCCGGGAGGACGAGCTGGCCCCCCTCCTGCCCTTCGCGGCCCTGCGGGCCTGGGAGGATTTCCGCGGGCTCTCTACGCCCCGGGAGGGAGGCCGGCGGGTCCGGAGCGGGGAAGGCGCGCCTTCCTACGCGGAGGCCCTCTGGGCCCGGACGGACCGGAGGCTCTCGGCCTACTTCGAACGGAAGGGGCCGTATCTCTACCCGCGGTGCCCGGAAGCCGGATGGCCCGCCTTCCGGGTCCGCGCCCTGGAAGGCGGCTGCGTCCTGGCCCCGGAATGGGGCCTTCCTTCCATCGTTCCGGGGGAGTACGACGACGGGGAGCTCAAGAAACTGGCCTCGGCCCTGGAACGAACCTAGGAAGCCCTATTCTCCCCGGGAGAACCTGCGCCCCGCGGATTTTCGGGAAGCCCGGTCCGGGCGTTCCCCCGGGCCCCCGCCTGGATCAAAAGCACCGCCGCCACGATGAGAACTCCCCCGGCGATCTGCTGGACCCCGAAGCGCTCGCCCAGGATCAGGGCGGACAGGAGCGCCGCCATCAGGGGCTCCACGGTGGAGACCAGGGAGGCGTTGGAAGCCCCTATCCTTTGCATGGCCCCGAAAAGGGTCACGATGGGGATCACCGAGGCCAGTACGGACAGGCCCGCGAAGCCCAGGAGGGAAGACGCCGATCCCGGGGCCTGGAAGGTCCCCGTGAGGAGCACCAGGGACCAGTACACACCGGCCGCCGAGGTCATGATGAAGGCGGTGGAGTGGACGGGACTGCGCCCCTCCAGCGTCCGCTCGCCCACGACCAGGTAGACCGCGTAGGTCAGGGCCACCAGGATGCCCAGGCCGACGCCGATCGCGGGGTAGCGCCCGGCCCGGAAGAAGGTCGTGACGCAGCCCGAGAGGGAGAGGGCCAGGGCGGCCAGCTGTATGCCCGAGGGCCTGCGGCGCAGGAAGACCGCGGACAGGAGCACCACGAAGGACGGGTACAGGTACAGGAGCAGGGAGGTGATCCCCGCGTCCAGGAACCGGAGGGTGACGAAATAGAGCCCCGCCTGGGGAGCGAAGCCGAACAGGCCCAAGGCCAGGATAGCCAGGTTCGGGCGCAGGGGCGGAAGGCGCCGCTCCGAAACGAGGATCCATACCCAGAGGAAGGCCGCCGCCCCGGTGAAGCGCCAAGCCAGGGCCTGGGGCGTGGAGTATCCCTCCGCGTAGATGAGCTTGGCGAAGATGCCCAGGGTCGAGAAGCTCGCGGCCGAGAGGAGCGCGAGGAGCACCCCCACCCCCGCCCCGCCGCGGCCTCCCGCCGCCCGTCGCATAGGAGTCATGGTCTTGCCTTGCCGTTCTCAGGGGGCCGGCGGTCCGTCGGTGTCGAAGACGGCGCCGCCCAGGTCGTAGTCCGAGGGCTTCACCCTGCGCCGAGCCTCCTCGGCGTCCGCTTTGCGCCGGGCTAGCTCCGGGAAGCCGAAGGCGCCGTCCTCCCGGGGCTCGCCCCCGGCCCAGGCGGCCAGCTCCTCCACGGTCTTCTCCGCGGCCTTCGAGTCCCGGGGGCGCGCGGCCTCGCTCTCCGGGCGGACTTCCCGGGGATCGACCCGGCCGGGATCGGCCAGGGCCCGGGCGTAGATGAGCCTGCGGAGGTTCTCCTTCCGCAACTCCTCGTTGGCCCGGGAGAGCCGGAGGGAGCGCAGGAAGGGAACGAGATAGAAGAGGACCGCGAAGACCACGGGAACCGCGCCCAGGCCTATCGAGACCAGGGGGAGCGGATTGTCTGTGACGTAATACAGGAGGAGGAAGGCGATATTGTACACGCTCACCGGGATGCGCTCGACCCCGGGGGGAAAGGGTATCCCGACGGTTAGTGCGTTTGCGAGCATGTAGATTCCGAACCCGAGGTTCACCGCGTTGAAGGCGCAGAACCAGGCGTTCGCCTTCTTCGGGTTGGAGGAGAAGGGAATGGGCCGCTTCATGGGAGCCGAGCCTCCGAAGCTCCGGTCCCGGGCGTCCGCGCGCCGCAGGAGGGAGGGGAAGAAGTAGTAGAGGGTGCCGTTCTCCGTCACCTCCGGGGAGCCCTCGAACTCGTAGAGGTAGCGGTTGATCGCGTCCTCGGCTTCCAGGGGCCGATGTCCCGTGAGGACCATGAACTCCTCCAGGGTCATCACCCCGCGGTTGGCCTGGATGAAGGCCGCGACCGCCTTCTTCTCGGTCTCGGCCCAGGGCTCGTTGGGATCCCCGTCCCCGAAGACGAAGGAGAATACCGACTTGTGGAGGAGCCGGCGGGAGCGGGCCTTTTCCGCTCGGCGCGCCCGGTCGTAGTAGCGCTGCTCGGGGGACTTGAAGAGCTCGCCGTAGAACCAGATGCGGACGAACATGTCCAGGACCCGGCCGGTGAGGTAGAGCCCGCCGGCTCCGGAGCCCCGGCCCCGGCCCCGGGAATCCTTGCTTCCCGCGGACTGGGCGGCTATGGCCGCCGCAAGGGTGGCGAGGGTCAAGGCCAGGAAGAGGACGAAGTAGCCCACCAGCATCAGGACGATCCAGATCTTGAAGACGAAGGCCGAAACCGCGGCCGCGCCCTTCCGGAAGGCTTTCCAGAACCTACGCAGGGAGGGGCCGAGCCCCCGGTACCGGGAGCGCATGCCCCCCGGGAAGGAATAGAGGATGTCCCCGTTCTCCGTCACCCGCAGGCGCGCGC
>CAYTYG010000137.1:0-3441 GCA_964441515.1 uncultured Treponema sp. | reverse complement strand
TCTCCGTCTCCACCTGGTACTTGGGCAGCCCCGTGCGGGCTATCAGGTCGGCCACCGTGGCCTCGCCCCGGTTCCTGCGGAATTCCGACGCCAGCCGGTCCCGGACCGGCTCGGGCCTGTAGTCGTATACCTTGGTTTCCTTGGCCATTCGTGGTTCTCCTGATTCAGGATGCCGGACGGCGGCTGTCCGTCAGCCCGCGCGCACCCGGGAGACGGCCCGGGCGTAGAGTTCCCCGTACTCTCCGGCGGCCCTGTCCCAGGAAAACTCCCGGGTCATGGCCCGCTTGCGCATGGCGGCGATATGGTCCTTCTTGTTGTAGTAGGCCCAGACGGCCCATCCCACGGTGTCGTAGATCGCCCGGGGGGTCAAAAGGTCGAAGAGAAACCCCGTGCCCTCCCCCGTGTCCTGGCGGTAGTTCTCCACCGTGTCCGCGAGCCCTCCCGTGCGCCGCACGATCGGCAGGGTTCCGTAGCGCAGGGAGTACATCTGGTTCAGGCCGCAGGGTTCGTAGCGGCTGGGCATGAGGAAGAAGTCCGACCCCGCCTCTATGAGGTGCGCCAGCCGCTCGGAATACCCGGACCGGGCGCGGAAGTTCGGGAGCCGGGAGGAAAGGCCCTGGAGCTCGTCCTCGCACCACCGGTCCCCGGAGCCCAGGACGGCCATCTGTAGGATCATGTCCGTGCATATCCGGAAGGCGCTTCCGTACAGGGGGCCGAAGAGCTCCCCGATGCCCTTCTGGTCCGTGAGGCGGGTTACCATGCCTACCAGGGGCTTGTCCGGGTCCACGGCCAGCCCGAGCTCCCGCTGGAGGGCCGCCTTGCATTCCGCCTTGCCGGACAGGTCGTCCGCCGTGAAGCGCGCCGGGAGGTGGCGGTCCCCGGCGGGGTCCCAGTCGGAATAGTCCACGCCGTTCAGGATGCCCACCAGGTCCGAGCTCCGGGCGCGGAGCAGCCCGTCCAGGGAGCACCCGAACTCGGGGGTCTGGATCTCCCGGGCGTAGGTGGGGGAGACGGTGGAGAGCTGGTCCGCGGAGGCCAGGGCCCCCTTCAGAAGGTTGACGGCGTCGTAGTACTCCAGCCCGGCCTTGTGGAAGAGGCTCCAGGGGAGGCGGAAGTAGGGGAAAATTTCCTTGGAGTAGATGCCCTGGTACCCCAGGTTGTGGATGGAAAACACCGTGGCCGTCCGGGAGAACTCGGCGTCCGACTCCATGTAGCGCCGGTACACGGGCACGAGACCCGCGGGCCAGTCGTGGGCGTGGAGGACGTCGGGGATCCAACGGAGCTTGCGGCAGAGCTGGAAGGCCGCACGGGAAAAGAAGGCGAAGCGCTGGGGGTTGTCCCGGAAGTCCGTCTCCTCCTTGGTCCCGTAGATTCCGTCCCGGCCGAAAAACCTCTCGTGGTCCAGGAAATAGACCGGCGCGCCCGAGCCCGGAAGGACGCTCTCGTACACGGCGCACCATTCCTCGCCCCAGCCCACGGGTACGCAGAGGGGGCCCTCCAGCTTTTTCAGGGAACCCCGGGGTATGCAGTAGTACCGGGGCAGGACGACCCGTACGTCGTGGCCGGCCCGGTCCAGGGCCCGGGTGAGGGAGGAGACCATGTCCGCGAGACCGCCCGACTTCGCGAAGGGGATCGCTTCGCTGGATACCATCAGGATCTTCACGGGGTAGCTCCTCGGCACGCGGTAGTATGAATAATCCTGGTAAAGTATACCGGGAAACCTTCCCCGGGGCAAGGAATCACAGCCCGGCCGAAACGGAATAATAACAGACAGGATAACAGGATGTTCAGGATTGACAGGAATACGACGCAAAAAAGCATTCATGCATCCATCCTGTCCGTCCTAGTAAATCCTGGTATCCTGTCCTTTTTCTATGGATCGATACTCCCCGGCCCGAGGCTAATACCGCACCACCATCACCTTCCGGATCTCGTCGATCCCGGGCGCCACGATGCGGATGAAGTACATACCCCGGGCCACGGCGTCCCCGGCGCGGTTGCGGCCGTTCCAGGAAACCGTGTATTCCCCGGTCCCCTGGGTGCCCCGGTGGAGGGAGCGGACCACGTCCCCGTCCAGGGTGAAGACCGTGACGGTCACCGGCCCCGACTTGTCGATCGTGTAGTGCAGGCGCACGGTCTCCCCGGTGGTGGGGTCGATCACGTTGTTCAGGATGCTCACCCCGCCCCGCTGGGTCACCACGTTGTGGATCTCGAAGGAGAAGGGCCGCACCCGCCGGTACCAGTCCGCCGGCAGGGCCGGGGCGTCGGTCTCCATGTCCAGCCGCCCGCAGTAGAGGTCCGCCGGGTAGCCGGGGACGCGGAAATAGAAGTCGAAGACCGCCCCGTCGTAGACCTCCGCGTCCGTGTCGGAGAAGGAGTAGTCCCAGAGCGAGGCTCCCCCCGGGGCGCCGTTCTTGATCGCGAAGCCGGCGAAGGGCGCGGCCGCCAGGCCGGAAAAATCCGTATCGAAATAGTCCGGGAGCCAGATCCCCGGCACCGCGCTGCGGTACGTCTCCGGGACGTCGGACTTGTACAGGAGGGGCGGGGCGGAGCCCAGGCCCAGGCCGTCCTCGGCCTGGAGGGTGAAATCCTGGTCCCGGAGCCAGCGGGTGCCGTCGAAGCCCCGTATGAAGCCTATCGTCCTGCTGGCCGCCTCCTCTGCGGTCAGCTCCTCGTAGCTCGCGTAGTCCTCCCCGCTTTCCGGGAAGTAGACCTCGTCCTTGGCCCAGACGGGCCAGACGAAGAAGGAGTCCGGGTGCGCGTTGCTCCAGGCCGCGGCCTCCACGGAGGGCTCCACGGAGATCAGGAGGTCCGAGACGCGGTGGGTGTTGGAGGTGAGCGCATTGGGCAGGGTGCAGGTGGGCGCATTGGAAATGAACCAGGAATACGCAGGATTCGTCGAGTAGTCTATGAAGCCGTTGGCGGCCGCCGTGGCGTCCGCGTCGTCCGCGATACCCGGATCCACCGTCAGCGGTGTCTCCGCCAGGATGCCGGCCCTTGTCCGGGCGGCCCCGTAGGTCCCTACGACGCCGTAGGCGTCCCCGTCCCCGATCAGGCCCACCACGTTCACACCCGTCGCCCCCAGATCCCCGGCGGTGACGTCGCCGCCGCCGGAGCTGCGGACCGGCTCGTTGAAGGCGAAGAAGGTGTCCGGCGTCGAGGGAACGGTCAGGGTGTAGGCGATGCGGGGAGGCACCGTGTCCGCGGGGTACATAGGGGTTGTAAGGGTCACGAGGGGGAAGAAATCGGGGGCCGCGCCGTGCAGGGAGGTGTTCGAGGTTATCCTCCAGGCGGGAGTCCCGGCCCCGTCCAGGTAGGGCTTCTCCACCAAGTGTATATAGAATTGCATGTCCCAGGGGGTTCCCTCGAACCCGTTGAAGCCCTTTCCGGTGTCCACGTCGTAGCCCTCCACGGCTACCGAGAAGCCGGAAAAGTCCATAT
>CAYTYG010000136.1:7370-8272 GCA_964441515.1 uncultured Treponema sp. | reverse complement strand
AGGTGGAGCGCATATGGCAGGGAAGGATCGCGGGAGAAGCCGATAAGGCGGCGCTGATCCGTTCTCTTCATAAATTAGTTCCGGACGGGCGCTACACGGACATAGGCCGCGCCCTGGACTCCCTGAACCCGGTCCTGGAGGAGCTGGACGCTCCGGAACGCCTCAAGTACATTCTTCTGCTCACGGATGAACGGCAGGAAGCGCCGCCGGACTCCCCGTACGGATCCCGGGATTACACCGTCCGCCACCCCTTCCTAACCTATATAAACCGTAAGGATCTCGGGACCTTCCGAGTCATCACGGTGGGAGTCGGCCTGGACGACCGCATAGAGGCGACCGCCGAATCCCTGGCTTCCTTCCTGCGGGATCCCCCGGAACGAACGGACCACCCGCTCCCGGGAACGCCGGACGGCTACGGCTCCGATGCCCGTCCGGGGGCCGGGGGGAGTCGGGCTCTCGCCTCGTCCGGTACGGGCGGCTCCCGGCTGCCTCTATTCCTTGGAATAGGGGCCGGCGCCGGCATCCTGGCCGCCGTCATTCTGGTGGTCCGGGCCCGTTCTTCCAAACGCGGGCAGCCCGAGAGGAAGAAGGAGGAGGATGTCCAGGCATGACGCTCGAAGACCTGGCAAACCTCTTCCTTCAGGAGGATCGCTTCCTCCTCACTTCCCATGAGTCTCCCGACGCGGACGGCCTGGGGGCCATGTATGCCCTCTGCCGCACCCTGAAGAAGCTCGGCAAGGAGGCTTCGGCCTTCGTATCCTCGCCCTTGTCGCCCAAGTACAAGTTCATCGACCCCACCGGCATAATCCTTCCCATGGACGCCTTGGAATCCGCGCCGAAGGACACATCCCAAAGCCTTCTTATCGTCCTGGACACGAACGACATCCACTACGCGGGGCGGA
>CAYTYG010000136.1:2295-7360 GCA_964441515.1 uncultured Treponema sp. | reverse complement strand
TTTTGGACCTGGTCCGCGAACATATCCTCATAGACCACCATGAATCCACCGGGATCGATCCCGGGAAGCACCTCCTGGACCCCGCGGCCTCCTCCACCTGCGAAATCATCTACAAGCTCATCCGTATGCTGGGCGTCCCCGTCGAGCCGGACATGGCCGCCGCGCTCTACGCCGGGATCGTCTATGATACGGGTTCCTTCAGCTACCCCAAGACGACGGAGAGCACCTTCGCCTGCGCGTTGGAGCTCGTGAGGATAGGCGTCCATCCCTATTCCATCCACAACCGGCTGTACGAGAGCTCCTCGGTCGCATCCCTGCTCCTCCGCAAGCTCGTGCTCTCCACGCTCGAACTCCACAACCGGGATCAAGTGGCCGTACAGGTGATGCTTCGCTCCAGCCTGGACGAATCCGGCGCCGCCTACGAGGAATCCGAGGACCTCATCAACGTCCCCCTGAGAAGCGAGACGGTTCAAGTTTCCATTTTCTTCAAGGAAAACCGGAACGGCGTGTTGCGCTGCTCCCTTCGGTCCAAGGGTTCGGTAAACGTCGCCCATATCGCCCAGAGCTTCGGCGGCGGGGGACACAGGACGGCGGCCGGTTTCCGCTGCGCACTTCCCCTTGAACAGACCCGAAAATCCGTGCTAGACAAGCTGGCGGATATCCTGGAAGAACCTGAACCCAAGCGGACGCGATGAAAAGAACGGCACAAATCCTTTTCCTTCTCTGTTCCGTATGCGCGGTGCTGGGAATAGGATTCCTGGTGCTGGTCCCGCGCCGCGGCCGGATGTTCGAGGACGAGAAGCCCATGCTGGCCCGGAGCGTGATGGCCGAGCCCCTTGCGTCCGAGGGAAGCATTCCCCGTAGTTCGGAGGAGCGTATACGTTCCGCCAGCGAGATACCCCCGGAGCCGAACGAAATACTCCTGGACGTATACCCCTTCAACCTGGACTCCGACCAGGAGGACGAACAGATACTCGTCGTACGCAGGACGGACGATCCTTCGGGCCTCCTGAGGCTTGTCGTGGCGGATTTCCTCCCCTCCGGCCGGGTCTGGGTCCGGGCGTGGGTAGGTTCCACGTCGATCACGAAGATACGGACCCTCCAGATCCTCGTGAAGGACGTTGTGGGAGACCATATACCCAACATCATCGCCGTGGGGATCAACGACCGGGGGGAACAGGCCGTCTCGATCTTCTGGCGCGTTACTCCCCCGGGGGATACGAGGTCGCCCCTTCACTATTCGAAGATTTGCGAGGTGGCGGGCGACTCGGTTATCATCGAGGAGACCGAGCGTCCGGAGAGCTACAAGCTGGGCCAGACGAACGCCGAAACTTGGCCCGTCACGGTCTACCACCGGGATCCGGACTCGGACAACTACCTGGACCAAATCCGGGAGACCTGGGAATGGAACTTCTCCAACAAGGCTTACTCCCGGGTCCGGGAGGAGAGGATTCCGGGGGCACAGATAGAGCGCAGGCTGGTAACCGGTATCCTGGACGGCACGGTCGACACCTTCGAGGGTTACCTGGAGGGGATCTGGTACAAGGCCTCGGTGGACCCCCGTTCCTCCGCAGCCCGGCTTGTGATCTTCGATCCCCTGGAAAGGACTCTCTCCTTCCACGAAGAGAATGTCACGGAAACCTACCAGTGGGAGGATAGCCACTCCACGAGGTACGGTATCTTCATCGGAAGCCGGAGCACGGCGGTCAAGACGCTGCGCCGCCTGATCGACGTGGAGCTTACAGGCCGCGAGACCGTGTCGCTGCGTATCTTCCAGGATATGCGCCTTAAGGCGGACGTAACGGAGAACTGGAACGGGACCTACAAGAAGATGACCGCCGAGCTGGCCGCCGCCTTCCGCAAGGAGGACCCCGTAGTCTCGCGGTCCGACGCTTCCCTTTCGGGAAACTACCGGGGCAACGACGGTTCGGTCCTCTCCTTCGATCCTCCCCGATTCACCCTGGTCCGGGACGGCAAGTCGGAATCCGGAGGCTTCTCCGTGTTCACGCTCCAGGGAGCGGAAGTCCTTGAGATGAAGTTCCTCACGGATACGGGAATCGTCGGCCGTCGCGCATCCTACCGGCTGACCCGGGACAGCCGTAAGGACGGCCAGGATATCGTGGAGATCCTGAACCTGGCACCCGTCCGGGTGGCGATCGACGGCCTGGAGTTCATCGAAGGATCGCCCCTCCAATACGAGCGCCGCAGGAATCCCTAGAACCCGACGCCTCTAGAACAAAGGGTACGCCTCGTAGCCTGCGTCCTTGAGGCGCAGGAGGGTCTCCGACGAATCGTCCCCCGCCGGAACCGCCACGGTCCATATCGCTTGTCCTCCCCGGTCCCTGCGCGACTTGCGGGGATAGAAGCCCTTTCTTCCCAGTTCCTCGAAAAGGGAGTCCGCGTTCGCCTCTTCCGCGAAAGCTCCAACCTGGTACGCGGATATGCCCTGTGCGGACTGTTGCGCGGTTGCTCCCCCGGTCCCCGAAACGTCTACGGGAGCAGCCTCGGACGTCTTCGCATCCGGCGTCTTTCCCGGGACGGGGCTTCCGGCCTTGGGCGCGTCCGGGGGACGTCCGCTCCCGGAAGCACGGGTAAGAAGCCAATGGGCGTAGGGGGGCGCCTCCCCCGATTCCGCCATGGCCGCCTCCGGGCTTCCGGGGAATTCCTTCCGTATACGGGCGGCCGCCTCCTTCCTCCGAGCCCCCTCCGAGGAAGCCCAGAGCAGCACAAGCGCCGTCCGGAGCGCCTTTTCGTCCTGCGCCTCCTGGACGGACATCTCCGCTATCTGGAGGGCGAGGCCGCCCTCACCCTCCAGGAGACGGGCCCAGCCCTCCAGGACGCGAGCCTCGGACCGAACGTGAGGATCGGAGGACGCGACTCCCAATACTTTCAGTATGGAGATGGCCTTCTCCGCTTCCCCCGCGGCGAGCCATGCCTTTACTCCCGACAGGAGGCTCCGGGTATCCCGCTGTCCGGGCGCCGCGAAAGCGGCTTCCTCGTAGCGGGCAGCCGCTTCTTCCCACCTTCCGACGAGCTCAAGAATTCCCGCCCATTGCAGGAAAAGCCCCCTTCGGCTCTCCCCGTTTCGTACCGAGGGAAGAAATTCTCTAAGCAGGGCTTCGACGTCCTCAACGCTCCCGGCGAGTTCCAAGGCTTTCGAAAGGCTCCCGCCGAAATCCGGTTCGGACTGCCGCACTCTCAGGGACGCTCGCAGGGATTCGAAATCCTGGGTATGAACGGCGCGAAGGGCTAAAAAGAAGAGAAGCAGAAAGGCCGACGCTCGCACCGCCCCCTGCCCCGGGCGCCGGACGGCGGCCCCGGACGCAGCGAGGAAACGGAAACTCACGGAGTTCCGATGCCCCCCCCGTCGGGGAAACGCTCGTCCTTGGGGGCATCCGATTCCGCCGAACCCTTGCGCCCCTTTCGGACCTTCGGGACCTTGGAGACCGCCGCCTTCCTCCTCCTTGAACGGAGGGCGAAGGGGAGCGAGGCCACCAAGCCCAGGGCGAAGGACGCTAGGATGGTGACGACCACCGGCACGTTCTCCAGGGTATAGAACGCGAAAGAAACATCGCACCGATTCTCCACATTGAAGCCTATGAACGTGACGAGCACGACCATCACGATTACTAGAAAGAATAGCCGGATAGGCATCCTGGTACCTCCTGGGCTCGGAATGTGTTTCCTTGTATGGATTCTAACAGAACCTTGGCAAACCCGCCCACCCTCTCCGGGGAGCCTTTGAAAACGACCATCATATCCTCTGCGGTCCTTCCCAGGAGTTCGGTCTTTCTCCTCCGGGACACCCCCTCGATCAGGACTTCCCGGGTCGTGCCGATCTGCTCCTCCATCCTGGATCGGGTCAACTCCTTCTGCAGCTCTATCACCCGGGCCAGGCGGGCTTTCTTTACCCGGTCCGGAACCCGATCCGGCATCCCGGCCGCCGGGGTCCCCTCCCTGGGATTGTAATGGTACATGAAGGAGTAGGAAAACCCGACCTTCCGCATGATTTCCAGGGTGTCCTCCAGGTCCTCCTCGGTCTCCCCGGGAAACCCTATGAGAATATCGGTCGAAAGCGTCACGCCCGGAAGCCTAGAACGCACCCTATCCACCAGGGCCAGGTAGTCCGAACTCGTGTATCTCCGGTTCATGGCCGCCAATATACGGTCCGAGCCGTGCTGTATACAGAGGTGGATGTGCCGGCAGTACCGGGCGTCCGCAGCCATGGCGTCCAGGGCCGCGTCGGACAGGTCCTTCGGGTGGCTGGAAAGGAAACGGATCCACCGTATCCCATCCGTTCCCCGACCGTCCAACCATGCGGATATATTTCGGAGAAGGCCGGGAAAGTCCAGTTCCCGGCCGTCCTCGTCCCGCCAGAGGTAGGAGTTGACGTTCTGCCCCAGCAGGGTGATCTCCCGGACCCCCGAATCCTGGAGCCTCGTAATTTCGTCCAGGATATCCCGGGGCGGGCGGGATACTTCCCGTCCCCGCACATAGGGTACGATGCAGTACGTGCAGAAATTATCGCATCCGTGCATGATGGGAACGAAGGCTCGAAAATCCCCCGCCGCGCCGTGGTTCGAGGCGAAGGAGAAGACGGGGGATTCGGGTATATCGTCGATGCGGACCCCCCGTTCCTCGGCTTCCAGGATATCCGTGAAGGCGCCCTTCTGGAAATTTCCCACGACATAGTCGATGCCCGGTTGTGCCGTCCGCATCTCGCCCTTTAGGCGCTCCGCCATGCAGCCCGTCACCGCCAGGGTGAACCGGCGCGCCCTCTTCCGGGCGGCGTAGTGCGCAATCCGGCCCCATGCGCGGTCTTCCGCCGTGATCCGCACCGAACACGTATTGATGAGGACGAAATCGGCATCCTCCGCGCTTCCGCGCTTCCATCCTCGGTCGCGGAACGCGTTCTCCAGGGCTGAGGATTCCGCCTTGTTCATCTGGCAGCCGTAGGTCTCGATGAAGTATTTCATGGATTCTCTGTCGTCCCGCGGCTGTCCGCGCGGGGGTGGAACGCTCAGCTGTGCGACTTCAACCCCCGCAGGAACTTGAAAAGGTTGAA
>CAYTYG010000136.1:0-2285 GCA_964441515.1 uncultured Treponema sp. | reverse complement strand
AAGAGCCCGAACCCGACCAAGGCAAGTCCGCCCAGGCCGAAGAGGAAGGAACTCAGTCCCGGAAGGATCAGGGACGCCAATCCCGCAGCACCGGCCCCAATCAGGACGACCCCGGTGGTCTTGTCGGTCTTATCCTTCCCGAGAACGCCCAGCAAGCCCAGAACGGCGAGAGTCACGCCCAGGACTATCCCGAGAACGGGGATCTTCAGAAGGCCGTTGACCACCCAGAGGGCCAGGCCCGCGCCGGTGGATATGACTCCCCGGGTGCCCTGCTTGCGGAGCTCCGAAGAATCCACGGGATATTGATCGCTCATACATTCCTCCTTCGCGGCCTCCGCGTCTTGTTTCCTACCCGTTCGGCGTAGAACAGATCAGCACGCGGACGGCTCGATGCTGAATCCAAGATACCCAAAACCGGCCCTCCGGGTAAAGCACGAAACCGGCCGGCCCTTTTCAATGCCGAAAACATCTCTGGCCGGTGTACATCATCGCGGCGCCCCGCTCATTGCAGGCTTCTATGCTCTCGAAATCCCGAACCGAGCCGCCCGGCTGAAGGACCGCGGACACGCCCTCCCGGAGCCCCACCTCGATGCCGTCCCGGAAGGGAAAGTAAGCGTCGGACACCAGGACGGAGCCCTCCAGCCCGCCGTGGACGGCCCGGACGTCCCGCCGTATTTCCTCCCTCCGAGGCCCTTCCTCGAGCTCGTTCCAGGGTTTGCCGTACCGCTCCCAGGACCAAAGGTCCTCCAGCTTGCGGTAGGCCTTGTCCCGGGCCAACTCCGCCACGCCCACCCGGTCCTGCTCCCCGGCGCCTATCCCCACGGTGGCCCCTCCTTTGACGTACAGAACGGAATTGCTGGTGACCCCCGTCTCTACGGCCCACCCGAAGAGCATGTCCGAGATCTCCCGCTCCGTGGGAGCCCTCCGAACGGAGTACGAAACTCCCTTGTATTCGCACTCGGCGGGGAGCAGGTCCTCCGCGGTCCGCACCCTGGATACGTAGGAGAGCTGGACCACGCAACCCCCGTCCAGAAGGGTGCGAAAATCCAGGTTGCGCGCGGCTTCGTAGCGTTCCAGCCGGTCCATCCGGGGTATGCGCAGGATCCGCAGGTTCTTCCGTGCCGTCAGTACTTCGAAGGCGCCGGGCTCGAAATCGGGGGCCGCCACCACCTCGGTATAGGAGTCCGCGATGAGGCCGGCGGTCCGTGCGTCCACGGAGCGGTTCAGAACCACGGCTCCCCCGAAAGCCGCGAGCCGGTCCGCCTCGTAGGCTTTCCGGTACGCCTCCTCCAGGGACTCGTCCCGGGCTACGCCCGAGGGATTGTTGTGCTTCATGATTGCGCAGGCCGGCAGGCCGGGAAGATAACGGAGGATGCCGAGGGCGCCGTCCACGTCCGTCAGGTTCGTCTTTCCGGGATGCTTCCCGAACTGCAGGAGCTCCGCGGAACAGACGAGCCGCCCGTCCGGGGCTATCTCCTCGGCGCCGCCCAGGCGGAGATTGGCCCCCGCGGGCCGGTAGAGCGCCGCGCCCTGGTCCGGGTTGTCCCCGTAGCGAAGCCCGCGGCGTTTGCCCTCCACGGTCCACTCGACTTTCTCGAAGTCCAGGGAAACCCGGGTTCCCGCCTCATCGTAAAAGGCTATCTCCATGCGGGGGGGGAAAGGGTCCGGAGCGAGGCTCCGGTAGGCTTCGGACAGGGATCGGGTTTTCATGGCGGGAGTATACCAGGGACGTCGTCCCGTTGCCAGCCGCGGCGAAGCGCCCGACGCGGGCGCCGGCCTTTCCGCATCAGGTTCCCTCGATCTCGTATTCCCCGGACAGGTCCGAGCCGTGGACGGAAGCCAGGAAGGAGGCGATAGCCGCGTCGTAGCGGGAGGTGGCTTCGAAAACCTTGCGGGCCAGTCGTGCGCGCGTCGCCAGGCAAAGGCGGCCTCCCGACCCCTCCAGCTCCGAGAGGACCTCAGGGTAGTCCCGGGGGTCGCAGATCCCCGCGACCCGGATGAAGTTCTTGGCCGCCGCCCGGAGCATACAGGGTCCGCCGATGTCCACGTTCTGGCGCTTTTCCTCGAAGGGGCCGGGGACGGAGCGGACGGCCTCGAAGGGGTAGAGGTTGCCCACCACGATGTCGAAGGCCACGGCGCCCGCCCTCTCCCGTTCCGCCTCGTGGTCCGAATCGTGGGGCTCGGAAAGGATTCCCAGGTAGATCTTCCAGTCGAGGGTCTTCACCAGGCCGCCCTTCATCTCCGGCTGCCCCGTGTAATCCTCCATGGAAACGAGGATGTCCCGG
>CAYTYG010000135.1:4818-8282 GCA_964441515.1 uncultured Treponema sp. | reverse complement strand
CCAATGCAACTTCAATATCTAATTTTGATTCAAGATCGTCGATGTTGACTCCCAGGTTTTTCGCGTAGATAGGGTCCAGGGCGTGTTCCGCGTCGATGAACGCCGCGATGCCGCCCAGTTTTTGGGCCTCCGCAATGACATGGAGCGCCAGGGTAGTCTTTCCGGACGACTCCGGGCCGTATATCTCCACGATGCGCCCCCGGGGATATCCGCCTACTCCCAGGGCCTCGTCCAGCAGGATGGACCCCGAGGGTATTACTTCTACGCCCTGGGCGCTGGAGTGGGTCCCCAGCTTCATGAGGGATCCCTGGCCGAATTGCTTTTCTATCTGAAGCCGCGCGGCTTCCAAGGCCTTGAGCTTCTCGCCCGCGTCGGCCGGTGCGTTTCCCGAGTCGTTTCGTGCCATGCCGTCCTCCTGTCGTCCTACCGTTCATTCGGGGGGCGGACGCTTGCGCTTATCTTTTTTTCCCCGAAACCGGGACAACTATACACGGGTTTCGCGGTCCTGGAAAGTATGTATACCGAACGTCGCCCGGCCTTCCGTTCTAGGGAGGAAGCAGGGAAAGCAGAAGCCCGGCCCCCCCGGCTCCCAGGATTATGTACAGCGGGTGAACCTTCGTGAAGGACGCCAGGAGGAAGGATGCTGCCGCCAAAGCTCCCTGCCGCCAGGACGAGGCCGCGGAGGGCAGGAACATCCAGAGGGTCATGGCCACCAGGCCTATCGTGCCCGTCTTAAGGGATTCCTGGAGAACGGCCCGCCCCTTCCCCAGGCGGGCCAGGAGACTCGTCGCAAGCAGGATGGAGAGAACCGGGAAGGCGATCACCGAAAGGGTGGCCGCCGCCGCGCCGGGCACCCCGAACAACCGGTATCCCACCAGGGTCGCGGCGTTGAGGGCCACGGGGCCCGGCGTCACCTGGGAGACGGCGACGAGGTCGGAGAAGGCCGCCTCGTCGAGCCAGCCCCGGGAGAGAATCTCCGCCTTGATGATCCCGACTATGGTCCAGCCCCCGCCGTATCCTATGATGCCGATTCGGAAGAATACCCAGACCATGTGGAGAAAACTCATACCCGCCTCTCCCCCAGGAAGGCTACGGCGACGAGGGCGAAAAAGAGGGGTATAGCCCAGGAACGGAACACGATCATGGAAGCTGCGGCGGCCAAAGCGCAGGCGGCGCGCCAGGGGTTCCATTTCCTGGTAACGCACATACGCCAGAGGAGCGAGGCGATCAGGCCGGGAATCACGGCCTTCGCACCGTCCAGGAAGCCCCGCACCGGGGCCAGGCTCCCGAATCCCTGAAGAAGAAGGGCCGCGAGGATCACGGCCGCGAAGGGGGGGATTAGGATGCCCAGCATCGCCAGGAAAAAGCCGAGGTAGCCCGCTACGCGCCGCCCCACGACCAGGGCGGTCGTGAGGGCGATGGGCCCCGGGAAGGATTGGGCCAGGGCGAAAAGGTCGTAGAATTCCTCTTCCGCGATCCAGGACTTCCGCACCACCTCGCGCCCAATGACAGGCACCATGGCGTATCCGCCTCCTATCGTGAACGCGGAAATGCGGAAGAAAGTCCAGAAGACGCTTCCCGCGCCGGCCGGATGCCGATCCTCTTTGTTGGTCTCCATGCATGCTCCCGTGCGGTTTCAGTCGCCGCAAGCTTTCGTATATAAACCCTGATTTTAATGACGGCGCAGTATCTCCAGGGGGGAAAGGGCGGCCGCTTTCCTTGCGGGAAGGAGGGACGCCAGAAAGGACAGAATGAGCGCGACGACCAGGATTCCGGCCAGGGTGGCGAAATCCAGGGTTACGGGGATATGCTCCAGATAGTAATCGGGGTTCAGGATTCTCACGGGGCCGGCCGGAATCCCCTGCCCTCCCCCCGCACGGAACGGAATCGCAAGGAAGCGTCCGGCCTCCGCCAGAGCGCCCAGCGCGGTTTCCAGCACCCCGATCATCTCGTTGACGTGTACGGCCGCGAAGGTTCCTGCGGCCATGCCCAGGACGGACCCTGTAAACCCAAGGATCATGCCGCCCGCCAGGAAGACCCGGGATATGTCCGCTCCCGAGGCGCCGAGCCCCTTGAGTATCGCAATCTCCCGGGATCTCTCCATGACCAGGGTTATAAGCGCCCCGGATATGTTCACGGCCGCCACGGCGACGGTGAGTCCCATGATCAGGAGGAGCAGGGCGCGGGTGGTGCGGAAGGATTCGTAGAGGTTTCGCTCGGTTTCCGTCCAGGGGTAGATGCCCCAACCTCCGGGAAGGGCCTCCCGTGCCCGCGTCGTTATACCCTCGAGGGATCGGTAAGGATCCGCCGTCTTGACTCCCAGGACGGTCCGGGACGTCTCGGGAGTCAGGTAGCGCGCGGAAGACGATCGCGGCACGATGAACCAGCGGGAATCCAGGTCCCGGTACCCCGAGGAGACGATCCCCCGCACCCGGAAAATGGTTACCCGCGGGACGATGGAGTCCCCCCTGCGGGACCGGACGGTGATGAGGTTTACCGTGCTCCCCACCTCCGCTTTCAGGTCCCGCGCCAGTTCGCTTCCCAGGAGGACGTCGTTGGGTCCCGCCAGGGTGGCTTCCCCGGAGATCACGGAAAGATAGCCGCGGGTTCCGGGGTCCTCCAGGAATCCGGGCTCCACGGCTCGAACCACGGCCCCGGTGCGGGTTCCCCGGGAGAATACGATACCGACGGCCTGGGTCTCCGCCCATACCCCCTTCACGCCCTCGACGGAAGCCAGGGCGGAAATCGCCTCCGAGATGTCCGACTCGCTCCTATGCAAGAAAGGAACGCATTGAACGTGGTAGGAGCTCAGCTCTATATATCGGGAAGTGATCCCGTTGATCATCCCGTCGGAGACGACAAGGGTGACGATGAGCGGAATCAGGCTGAAGGCCACGGACAGGACGGCCCCCCGGAGGGTTCTCCGCGACAGGTCCCTTGCGTCGCTCTTTCGGCCGAGTATGTTCCGGGAAGCCAGGAAAAAAACCGCGGAGGTTTTCACTGGGCGACGATCTCCCCTTCGGAAAGCAGGAACCGGACATCCATCCTCGACGCGAAACGGTTGTCGTGGGTGACGACCACCAGGGTGGTACCATAGCGGCGCGCCACGCCGACCAGTAGGTCCTCCACGGCCCGGGCGTTCGCCTCGTCCAGGTTGCCCGTGGGCTCGTCCGCCAGAATGAGGGCGGGACGGTTCACCAGGGCGCGGGCTATGGCCGCCCTCTGCCGTTCCCCGCCGGAAAGCTTGCCGGGGTATTGGTTTTTACGGTCTCCCAGCCCGAGGTCTTCCAGGAGCTCCGCCGCCCTATCCATGGCCTCGCGGCGGGCGGTTCCCCGGATCAGAGCCGGAAGGGCGACGTTCTCCAGGGCCGTGAAATCCTTCAGGAGGTAATGGAACTGGAAGACGAAGCCGACGAAGGAAGACCGGTATTCCGAGAGGTTTTCCTCCGGTGTTTCGTGGAGCT
>CAYTYG010000135.1:0-4808 GCA_964441515.1 uncultured Treponema sp. | reverse complement strand
CCGACTTGCACGGTTCCGCCGCCCGGACTGTCCAGCCCCCCGAGTATGGAAAGGAGCGTCGTTTTCCCGCAGCCGCTGGGGCCCGTAATGGACGCGGTCGTGCCCGTTTCCACGGTGAAGCTCACGTCGCGGAGTATTCTCAAGTCTTCCGCGTCGGAGGAAAAGGTCTTGCACAGGGATTCGCAGACGATGACGGGCTCACTCATTTCTCAGGACCTCCGCGGGACGGAAACGAAGCACCCGCCGGGATGCGGCCCACGCTGCCACGGCCGCGCTCGCCGCTCCGGCGGAAAAAATGAAGAGAGTCTCCGGGAAGACGATCTTGGCGGGAATCTGAATCAAATAGAAGGAAGTGGGCGAAAAGATCTGGAATCCCCCGGGCGGGCCGGACCGGAAAGCCGCCGCGCGCCAGAGTCCCATCGCGGCGTTCACGAAGGTTTCCACGATGCCGAAAAACTCGTTGATGTTTACGGCCATCAGCTGACCGAGGATCATGCCGCAGGTTGAGCCTAAAAGGCCGGTCGCGAGCCCGTCCAAAACAAAAACGCGGCGCACGGAGGAACCGGACCCGCCCAGGGCTTTCAGCACGGCGATGTCCTCCATGCGTTCGAAGATGTTCTTCCGCATGGAATGGTATATATTGACCGCGACGACAACGAATATGAGGCCCACGAGCAGCATCATCGCCGTCTTCTCCATGCGGAGGGCCCCGAAGAAGGAACGGTTGAAGACGCGCCAGGTGACGATTCCATCCGAGGGCAGGCCGTACCGGTCTACGAGTATCCCCGCGAACCGCTCGTCCGCGTACCGGTCCTTGAGCTTCACGCCGAGAAGGGCTTGGGTGTGCCCTCCGAAGGCCGCAGCCGTACGGAAGGACACGAACCCCATACCGTGGTCGAAGTTGTAGTATCCGCTCCGGAATATATCGATCACCGGGAGCTTGAGGGTGCGGGGGATCACGCCTTCCTCCTCGGAGGCGGTAACGGAAAGAATGCTGACCTCGTCGCCCGGATAGACGTCCAGCTGGCGCGCCAGCTCGGATCCCAGGACGATCCCCTGTGCCGGGGAGCCGATGAACTTTCCTTCCCGCAGGGAGAGCCGCTCCAGGAGTCCCGGGTCCGCCTGTTCCGCGTCCTCCGAAAGCGCCTTGATCCTCAGGGGATAGGCCCGGCCGTTCCTAGCCAGCGCGACCGTCTCGAAATCCGAGAAAACGAGGGCGCTCGATACGCCGTCGTCCTCGCGAAGACGGGCGGCGAGGGCGGACAGATACTCCTCCGAGGCACGGTCGCCCGGGAGGGAGACCCGGATGTGATAGCTGTCCAGTTCCAGGATGGAATCGATGAACCCGGCCTGGAATCCGTTCATGACGCCTATGACGACAATCAGGGCCGACGTACCCACCGCTATACCGAGGGCAGCAAGGAGGAAGGAGGCCCGGCCTCCCCTTGCCCGTCGCGCATGGAAATACCGGAGGGCAACGAAGGCGGCCCAACCAAGCGCGTCCTTCACGGCTCCTCCCGTACGCGCACCTGTCCGTCCTCCGCGGTAATTTCCTCCCGCAATTTCCGTCCGTCCTTCCAATAAGTCCGTGCGAAGAGGATCCCCCCGTCGTACTGTTCCTCGACCGCGACTCCGTCGGAGTTTTTTAGAATACGAAGACAAAGTGCGCCCGTCTCGTCGAAACGTTCTTCCGTCTCCGAACCATCCTCTCCGTAGAGAAAACGGGTTCGAAATTCCTTGCGGCCGGTTGCCCTTCGAACTTCGACAATCCGGGAATCCCCGTCGTAGGAATACAACAATGTCTCCTCGCCCCCGTCCGTACAGGTCCGGACCTCGCGGACCACCAGCCCCCGGGAATCGAATTCCCGGAGCTCCCGGGCATTCTCCGCAGGCGTTTCCCGCAGGATCGATTGCAGGACGTCCGAACCCTCCGTATAAAAAAAGGTTGTTCGCCGGAGCAGGATCCCTTTTTCCCGGGTTTCCTCCGTCCGCAGGCTGCCGTCGGGATAATATGTCCGGAAAACCTCTCCGCCGTCCTTGAATTTCATCCAGTGAAGGAGCCCGGACGCCCCTATCCGGCTTCGGCCCCCTTCGGCCCATTCCACCAGAATCTCCCGGAGCTCTCCGTCCGAGTCCCGGACGTACGTCTCCCTCCTCAGTTCCTTTCCGGAGGGGTCCCGGATTATGGCGCCGTAGACTGCGGAACCGGAGATCCTGTACTGCACGACCTCGTCCTCCCACGCGGATTCCTGCCCGCGGACTCCCCCGCAAGCGAGGGCAAGGCATACGAGAGTCCATAGCCGCGCGGGTACCTTCATTGCCTCAGTCCCCCACGCCCAGGAAGTCGTCCAGGAAGGAATTAAGGTTGAAGGCCCTCAGGTCTCCATACCCCTCCCCTGTCCCGAGAAACGCCGTGGGAAGGCCCAGCTCGTGGGCGACGGAAAGAACGATTCCGCCCTTACCCGTGGAATCGTACTTGGACAGGACGAGTCCGTCTATCTTCACGGCTTCCCCGAAAGTTTCCGCCTGCCGAAGGGCGTTCTGCCCCGTGGTCCCGTCCACCACGAGAAGCTTCTTGTATCGGGAAGGCTCCGCCCGTGCCCCGACGATCCTGTCGATCTTTTCCAGTTCACGAACCAGGTTTTGTTTTGTATGCATTCGTCCGGCCGTGTCCGCGAGGACCAGGTCCGCGCCGTCCGATTTGGCGGCCTCGATGGCGTCGTAGAGAACGGCCCCGGGATCCGATCCCGTCTGCTGCGCAATCACCCGCATGCCCAGCCGTTCCCCGTGTATTCGGAGCTGGTCGATCGCCGCGGCGCGGAAGGTATCCCCCGCCGCGAGCACGATCTTTTCGGCATGTCCCTGCTCACGGTACCAATAGGCCAGTTTTGCCACGGTAGTCGTCTTTCCCACACCGTTCACGCCCAGGACCAGGATGACGTCCAGGCCCCCGTCCGAAGGCTCGACCCGGGTTTCCAGACCATACTTCATGAGAACGGTCTTCAGCGCCGAGCGGATACGCGGCTCGTCGTTCATGCCTTCCCGGCGGCACATGCCCTTCAGCTCGTTCACGGCGTCCATGGATGCGCGCGCTCCGACGTCGCCCTCGATGAGGAGATCCTCCAGGTTTTCAAAAAACTCATCGCTGGATCCCAGGCCCAGAAGGGCTTTGATTCTATCCGAAAAACGGGCTCCCAATCGGGGACCTCCTCAACGCGCCGATTTGATATAGAGAAACAGCCGGATCGCCGCGTTCACCAGGAAAGCGCCCGTTATTCCCGCCGCCGCCGCGAAGCATCCGCCGCTCAAGTTCCTTCTGCCGAGAAAATCCTCATTCTCCGGGTGTTCGCCGTAGAGCGTATTATTCTGGTGAAACACTCCATAGCTTATAATAGCTACCGGCAGGCTGACCACCAGATAGCCTAGGGAATTGTAGAATTGTTTCTTCCGCCTCTCCAGGGCGGTGGTTGTGCCTTCCGCCTCCTTTTCCAGGGTAAAGGCCGCATCCATGCTTTTCCGGGGATCCAGTACCGCAAAGAGATCCTCGTACCCCGGACACTGGAGAAGGATGGACCGGGCCATGAGATAGGAGGGTATTGAGATCGGCGTGGTGCCGGCCCAGATGCCGTCGAGGTAGAGAAACGCGCCGGGCGGGTCCGTACGTACCGCTACCCGGGCCTCGTCGTACGGAACCAGCTTAAAAACAGCCTCCGTGTCCTTGCCTAAAACCGGGCTGAGGGTGATCTCTTCCGGACGGTATCCGGCCGCTTCCGCGCGTATCCTGTATTCCCTGGCCTCGAAGATCCTCAGGCTGTGCCGGCCGGGAGCCAACTGACGGCCGTCCAGGAAAACACGGGCTCCCGCGGGCTCCACGCGTAGAACGATGCGGGAAGACAGCCGGGAGACGGCCGCCGAGATAACCGCTCCCGCGAACTCCCCCGCGCAGGATTCCACGTCGTCGACGGGGCAGTAGGCCGTGTGCTGGAAATCCGATCGTCCCAGGGCGGCGTTCCAACCTTCCATCCGGACCTTGAAAAACCCTCCGAGAACGTCCACCTCCCAGAGGATCAGGTAGTCTATTTTCTCCTTGCGGCAAACATATCCGGGATCCCTGGAATCCGCCAAAAACTGTTCGGATCGGTGTCCGGACCAAAGAAGTATCGAGGTCTCGTCCGGGACTTCCCCGGGTACGGCGGACTCCGGGTCAACCAAGGCTTTCTTCTTCTCGAAAAGCTCTTCGCCCAGCTTCCTTTCCTCGGAAGCCCGCATCTGCACAGGATTGGGAGAAAGCGCCGCGGAGTCCCTCTTGTCCCGAATCGAGGCAGCCTCCGCTCCCGAGGAGTAGAGGCTCGATAGGAGTTCCCGTTCTCTCCGCATCCTCTTTTCCTCTTCCGTCAGGAAACGCCGGTCCAGGTCCCGTATCCTCTCCAGCACCATGGAAGGCAGGCTGGAGAGGGCCGCCTGGGCCGAGGAATCCAGGGAGGATACGGAGGCGGGTGGGATTTCCGAGACGCCGAGTGTCCACTGTATCCTCTCGGGCTCATCCGCGGCGGCCTTGAAAGGAAACAGGGCCAAGGCCAGGGCCGGGATCAAGGCATACGCCGGTCGCATCGTTTGGCCCGCACTCCCGCCGTCAATCCTCGTCGGCGTCCGGCTCGTCCGCCGCGGGCACGCCGCCGGACCACGAAAATTGGAGCCAGTTTTCGATGAAGGGATCGATGTCCCCATCCATGACGCTCTGGACATTGCCGACCGAGTATTTCGTGCGGTGATCCTTTACCATCGTGTACGGCTGGAAGACATAGGAG